>CAYNUZ010000063.1:4544-10974 GCA_964400385.1 uncultured bacterium
CACGCCGCGGGGGAGGCGCGCCCCAACCGGGACCAGGGGGCCCCCCGCCGGCGTCTTCCCCACGGTCGTGACCCGGGCGGACTCGACGTCGCCGTCGAACCCCACGGCCTCCGTGACCCCCATGGCGTGCAGGCGCTTGAGCACCTGCTCGCGGTTCACGATCCGCTCCGCGCCGGCCAGGGGCGCGTGCGACATCTGGATCGCCGTGAGCTCCGCGATCCGGGCGGCATCGGGCCCCGACACCCCGGCGAGGTCGCCGAGGGTCACCCACGTGCCGCGCACCGGCGCGTCCGCCCGCAGCGCGACGTGGATCGCGGCCGGCGACCCCGTGACCGGGGCCGCCGCCGCGTCCGTCGCCTCATCCGCCCGCGCGAGCGGGGCGGCCAGGAGGAGGAGGGAAATCGCGAGACGCCGCATCAGCGCTTCATCGAGTTCGTCGCGGCGAGCATGTCGTCGGACGACTGCACGGCGCGCGAATTCAGCTCGTAGGCCCGCTGGGCCACGATCATGTTGACCAGCTCCTCGGCGGCCGAGACGTTGGACTGTTCGAGGAAGCCCTCCGTGATCGTCCCGAACCCGTCCTGCCCGGGCGTGCCCAGCAGCGGGTCGCCCGACGCCTCGTTGGTCTCGAAGAGGTTGTGGCCGGTGGCCTTGAGGCCCGCCGGGTTCAGGAACCGCGCGAGCTCGATCTGCCCGACCGACTCGTTGGCGGCGCTGCCCGGCAGCGACACCGAGATCTCGCCGTTGCCGCTCACCACGATGCCGGTGGCCTGCGGGGGCAGCACCACCTCGGGCTCGAGCGGGAGGCCGTCGGAGGTCACGATGCGGCCGGTGGAGTCGCGCTGGAGCGACCCGTCGCGGGTGTACCCGATCGTCCCGTCCGGCTGGAGCACCTGGAGGAAGCCGTCGCCCTCGATCATCACGTCCAGCGAGTTGCCGGTCGTGACCACCGAGCCCTGGGAGAAGTTGCGGGGCGTCGCCACGGAGCGCACGCCCTCCCCGACCTGGACCGGCACCGGGCTCTGGACGCCGGGCGCGGTGGGCGGATTGCCGGACGGCTTGATCGTGTGGTACAGGAGGTCCTGGAAGTCCACGCGGGCCTTCTTGTAGCCCGTCGTGTTGACGTTGGCGAGGTTGTTGGAGATCGTGTCCAGGTTCAACTGCTGGGCGATCATGCCCGTGGCCGCCGTGTACAGGGACTGCATCATGGTGTCGCTGCCTCCTTGCCGCCCCCGGGGGCCCATGACGGGGCCGACCGTGGGGTCACGAACGTGGCGCGCGAACCATGCACTGCGGTGGGGCCGCGTCCGTCGGTCGGCGGCCCCGAGCGATTCAGGCTTCCCTTGCGGGTCCGGCCTCGTCAGCTCGTTCGTTCTTCGTCGCACCACTCATCATCGGTTGTCGCCCCCGTCCGGAGGACGGGCCGTCCGTCAGCCGAACCGGCCCACCTGCGTGATCAGGGAATTCAGCGTATCGTCCTGGGCCATGATCGCGCGCTGGTTGGCCTCGTAGGCCCGCATCGCCTCGATCATCTCCACCATTTCCAGGACCGCGTTCACGTTCGACCGCTCCAGGTGCCCCTGGACGACCGACGCGCCGGAGGCCTGGAACCGGGCTCCGGCCACCGGCGCATACAGGCCCTCGCCCTCCTTCTCAACCATGTCGCGGCCGTCCGGCACCACCATCATCAGCCGGCCGCTCTCCTCCCCGTCGAGGAGGAGGGTGCCGTCGGCGGTGATCTCGAGCCGCTTGTGGCCCGGGACGATCGCGGCCCCGGTCGAGGTCAGGACGGGATCCCCGTCCTGGGTCACGAGCTGCCCCTTGCCGTTGAGCGCGAAATTGCCCTGCCGGGTGTACCGGCGGCCCCGGGCGGTATCCACACCGAAATAGCCGTCCCCACGGATGGCCAGGTCGGTGCTGTTGCCCGTCTCCATCAGGGCCCCCTGGGTCAGGTTCGGGATGATCGCCTCCACCTCGGTCCCCTGCCCCCGGTTGCCGATGACGGGGGCCAGGTCGGTGGCCAGGCCGTTCAGGCTGATGACCTGGTCGGAGAGGCGGTGGAGGGTCTGGACGGGCTCGGCCCGCATGACCGCCTCATCCTTCTTGAACCCGGTGGTGGAGACGTTGGCGAGGTTATTGGCGATGGCATCGTGCCGGCTCGATTCCGCCAGCATGCCCGAGGCCGAGGTGAACAATCCCGTGATCATTGCCTGGGGAAACCCTAGCGCGGCCCCCCCGGCCCCGCAAGGGGGGGTCCCTGGCCCCAAAACAGGGGGTATGACAATGGTTTTAGGGGGTACGCTGGCAAGGAAGACGGCCCCCCCGACAGGGGGCCCCCGGTCTACTGCCGGGGAACCGCGATGAAGGTCATCTCCGGGGACGGGGGCCCCTCGACCGGGGGCACGCTCCGGGAGACCGACCGCACGTAGATGTAGTACCGCTCCCCGGCCGCGATGGCCTGGCCGTTCATCTGGACGATGCGGACCGTGGTGGACGAGAGCGGCTGGGCGTTGTACCGCACGTGCCCCGCCCCGGACATCGTCGAGAGGTACAGGTTGTACCCCGCGATGTCGCCCTGGGAGGCGCGCCAGGACACCGTGATCTCCCCTTCCGCGGCCTGCTGCATCATCTCGGGCGCGCCGATCTGCGGCGCGATCGGCGTGGCCGGGTTCTCGGCGCTGCGCTCCGACTCCAGCGGTGGCTGGCTGTTGGAGATGGCGGAGATCACGAAATAGTAGGTCCGGCCGTTCTCCAGCCCGATCACCCGCGCGCTGGAGAGCCCCACCGTGTTGATCTTGCGGTACTCCCCGCCCGGGGCCGTCGAGATGTAGATGTTGTACGCCCCCACGTTGGGCTCCGGGTTCGGCGTCCAGACCAGCTCGACCTCGCCGTCCTTGGGCGTCACCTTGAGGCCCAGCGGCGAGGAGGGACGGACGCCGCCGGACAGGACCCGCCCGAACCGGAGCGCGAACGACGCGCGGTGGCTGTCGCCGAGGTTCCCGGCGTGGCCGAGGTACGCGTAGTCCACTTCCCAGTCCGTCGCGCGGTAGCTCACGCCCGCCGAGTACCGGCCGGGCACCGTCGCGAACCCGACGAAGCCCAGCCGCACGCCCAGCGCGCCCTCGAAGAACCAGCCCTCGACGCCCGCCCGGAGCTTGGTGCTGCTCGACCCGGGGACCGAGGGATCCTTGAAGTTCTCGCCGTCCAGCGCGAGGGTGATCCACCGCTCGAACTGGTAGGCCGCGCCGAACCGGATCGCCGACGGGATCGTCTGGAGGACCCCGTTCTTCTCGTGAATCTCGGTGGAGAGGTCCTGCGCCGAGGCCCCGATGCGGACCTCCTTGCCGAATTTCGGGAGCGGGAGGCGGTACAGGACGCCCCAGTCCAGGCCCAGGCCGCTGCCGCCCACGTTCGCGTACTTGGTGGCGGCGCTGAAGAACTTGACGTTCACGCCGGCGAAGAAGGTGCGGTCCTCCGTCATCGCGGACGCGAAGGAGGTGTAGTAGACGTCCTCTTTGAGGGCGGAATCGGACTGCGAGAAGTCCTTGCGCTCCCAGGAGACCGCCATGATGCCTTCCTGGAAGACCGGGAAGGCCGCGGAGGTGAACAGGTAGAAGGCCTCGCCGCCGAGGACGTTCGAGTACATGCCGGAGAGCTCGGCGCGGGTGAGCTGGCCCAGACCGGCCGGGTTCCACCAGACCGCCGAGGTGTCGTCGCCGACCGCCGTGAAGGCGCCGCCCATACCCATGGACCGGGCGCCCACGCCCGTGACGCCGCCCTTCTCGAAGTACGCCGGGGAGATGGCCGGGATCGCGGCCGTGAGGAGCAACAGGGCCGCGCCGTGGACCAGCGAGCGATTGAGCCTGCCGTGACGTGCCTGCACCGGGGACATTATAGGCATACTTCCCCCGCCCCTATCAAGCGGGTCCGGGCCGGGACGGGGCATGGCGCATGACCGGATTCCCTTGTCAATTCAGGGCCGGTTCGATGGCCTTGCCGTCGAGGGTGAGCTTGGCGGCCCGGAGCCATTGCGCCTCGTCCAGCCGGCCGTTCTTGAGCCCGCGGACGACCTCCATGGGGGTCTCGACCACCATGAGGTGGTTGCCGTACCGGGCCTGGACCATGAACCGGCTGACCGACTGGCCGACGGCGTCGTAGTTCTGCTCGGTCAGGGACCGGATCTCGCGGGCGAGGTACTTGAAGATGTACTGCTGCGTCTGGTACTCGAGGACCATCGCCTGGTCCTGCCCGTTGACCGTGGGCACCTGCACCCGCAGGACCTGGGGGGCGTCAATGCCCCGGTACTCGATGAACGGGCTCGCCGACGCCGGCGGGGCCTCCGAGACGGTCGTGGAGGGCACGGCCGGGGCCACGGGGGCCTCGGGGCCGGGCTCTCCCGGCGCGGGCGGCGTCTCCACCGGCGCCAGCCCGCCCTTCACGTCCTTGAGCTGGCCGGTGATCAGCGGCTTCACCGCCTCCTTCGCCGCCATCTCCCGCTTCTGGTTCTCCTCGTTGATCCGGTTGATCAGGGTCGGGTCCCCCTTGCTGGGCCCCTCCCCCGGCGTGAAGACGCGCATGGACTGCGGGGCCGTGACGGTCTCGACGTCGTCCTGGTTGCGCACCGTGAGCGTATACGTGTGGTCGTCGTCGGGCGTCAGGCTGAACCGGTCGTCCAGCCCGTCCCACACCAGCCGCTCCGGCGGCGCGCCCTTGCCGGAGAAGGTCCGGACCGGCACACGCGCGGAGTTCTTGATCTCGATGGACCACGCGATGATCCCGCGGGCGTCCTTGTAGTCCACCGTGAACACCGCGACCTCGCCCTTCTTGGGCGCGAACACCAGGGGCTCCACGCTGATCTTCGCCCACGGCGCCGCGGGCGCCACCCCGAAATGGTAGGCCACGGCGAAGTAGGTGTTGATGGTCTCCACCGGCCGCAGGGTCGGCGTTCCCGCGGCGCTGGTGCCCAGTAGGACCTGGTTCTCGGGGATCTCGCCGCTGTCGCTTCCCTTGACCGGCTTGCCATCGCTGCCGTTCAGGGTCTCGGCCGGCTTGACCATCGCGAACGTCACCTCGATATTCGAGATATTGACCGAGGCCCCCGCGGTGATCGCCGGCCGCCCCTGGACGAGGTACTGGAAGGCCGCGCCCCCCGAGTTCTGGAAGTTCGCCGGCATGATGGTGGATTCCACCGGGTCGTATCGCGGCGCCGGGGTGGCGTACCCCATCCGCACGCACAACAGCCCGTTGAACGTGGACTGCTCGAACCCGAGGCGGATGATCGTGTCGCGGCTGCCCAGGGTGCTCTTCATCGCCTGGTCGTAGTTGGCCGCGATGACGCTGCGCTCGCGCGGGATGAGGTCGTCGAACATGAAGCCCAGCCCGAGCTGGATCTCGGTCGGCAGGGGGTGTTGCGTGTTCAGGATCCGGCGGTTGCCCGCCAGGTTCCGCGCCATCAGCCCCACGGTGACCTCGCGCCGGCGGTCGCGCAGCGGGAAGGGCATCGCGTAGTACATGCCCACGTCCGTGGACCAGCCCGAGACGCTGTCGAACTGGATCGGGGGTCCGCCGAACGGGGTGTCGCCGACGAAGGGATGGTCGTAGCTCCAGTCGCTGAACAGGTAGTTCACGTTGATCCCCAGCCCGGCCGTGCGCGTGGCGTTGATCGGCAAGACGAACGTCCCCTGGTAATGGTCGTCCTGCCACGGCAGGGCGCTCTCCGGATGGTAGTTGCGGTAATAGAGGAAGCCGGTGGCCCACGGCTTGAACGCGGTCGTCACGAACCCGAGCCCCATCGTGTACGGGGGCCAGGACCCGGCGGACTTCAGCGACCGCAGGCCCGGGTTGTTGACGGGGTCGAAGGTGATCGCCCGCTTCGTGTACGGCGTGCCCGACGCCCATCCCACCTGGGTGTCCCGCACCCGCACCAGCCCGCCCGGGTTCCAGTAGAGGCCGTCCAGGCTGTCCGCCACCGCCGTGAACGCCCCGCCCATCCCCAGGGCCCGGACGCCGAACCCGGTCCCGTTCCACGGCTCCCCGAACTCCTGCTCCGGGAGGGATTGGGCGTGGACCGAGGCGGCCAGCATGAGGGCGATGACCGCGGCCCGCCAACCGGGCATGAGGACTCCCCTCCCTTCTTTCATCAATGAATTGTAGCGCGAGGCTTCCGAATCAGCGAGGGCCCGGGCAGGCCCCGCACTCCGCCGTTTGCCGGTGGCAAACGGCGCGGGCCCGCTCAGGATGCGGCAGGGTTGGGACCGGCTTTCCGCGTTTCGCCGGGGGCGAAACGCGCGCGCCGGCTCAGGCTGTGCCTGAGCCGGCGGCGGGGGTGCAGAACAATACCTGCCCTAAATGATCGTGGCGCAGTACCGGATGTAGCCCGTCTTGTGCATCCCCACCCGGCCCAGGATCCACCGCATGTACAGCGGCGCCG
>CAYNUZ010000064.1:0-10918 GCA_964400385.1 uncultured bacterium
AGGGGCTGGCGGCGGCCGCGGACGGGGTCGCGCGCCTGACGGTGGTCCGCCTGTTGCCGCCGGCTTCGCTGGATCCCCTGGCCAAGGGCCGGGTTCTCGCCGCCATCCAGGCCTCCGACCTCGTGATCCCGGTCGGGGACCGCGCGGCGGAGTTCGCCCTGGGCGAGCGCGAGGATATCCCCGTCTATTTCGTGGGGGCGGCCGGCCTGGTGACCGGGCGGGCGCTGGCCGCGCCCGGCGTGTCCGGCATCCTGCCCTACAACGCGGGCGAGATCCTCGACCTGGTCCAGGGCCTCGGCCTGGCGCCGCTCGGGCTGGCCTGCACGGGCGGCTTCGCCCCGGTTGCCGACCTGGTCGAGGCGGCGGCGCGGACGCGGGGCATCAAGGTCGTCCGCCGCGTCATTGACGCGCGGCGGGAGATCGGCCCGGCCGTGCGCGAGCTCACGCGGGAGGCGCGGATCGTCTGGGTGCTGGGCGATCCGCTCCTGACCCGCGGAGCGGGGTTCTCCTTCCTGATCGAGGAATCCCTCGCCTCCCGGGTGCCGATCGTCGCGCCGGCCCGCTGGGAAGCGGAGCGGGGGGCGCTTGTCGGATGCGAGCCGTCCTGGACCGCCATGGCGGCGGCGGCCGCTGCCGGCCTGCAATCCCGCCTCGCCACCTCGCTCACCGCCAACGGCGACCGGTTTTCGCTGGCGCCTCCCGGGGGCACGCTCCTCGTCAACCGGACCCTGGCGGACAAGTGGAACCTCACCGTCCCGTCGGGGACGGCATGGAAGGGCGTCCGCTGAGCGGAATCGGTTCCTTCCTCGACGCGGTGGTGTCGAGGACGCTGCGGTACGACCTGGGCCGGGCCGACGTCCTCAACTGGTTCCGGTTCGCGCGCAACCTGTTCCTCCTGCTCCTCGTCTCGGTGGTCACCATCGCGGGCCTCGCGGGCGTGATGGCGACCCGGCAGGCCACCGGGCTGCTGGAGGCCTCGCTCGCCGCGCAGGGCAGGGCGGTCGCGACCGCGGCGGCCCGGGCCGCGTTTGTCCCGCTGTCGCTGGAGGACGAGCCGGCCGTCGCGACCCTGGTCGCGTCGTACCGCGGGACCCCGGATCTGGCGTACGTGCGGGTGCTCGACCCCCGCCGCCGGCGCCGGGCGGAGGCGGTCTTCCTTCCCCCGGGCGGGCCGGCGCTGGCCGCCGAGCTGGAGGTGCCCGTCACGCCGCCCGCGTCGCCCGGCGGCACGCGGCGTGCCGTGGCCGTGGCCGGGTACGTGCAGGTGGGCATGTCGGGCGCCACCATCCGCGCGAAGAGCCGGCAGATCGCCCTCTTCAACCTCGCCGGCAGCGTGGCGCTCGCGGCCGTGGTCCTCCTCGTCGGGTCCCTCCTGCTGCGCCAGGCGGTCGAGCGCATGCGCGAGGTGGTCGGCGAGGCGCGGCTGGCGAATGCGCTCAAGGTGGCCAACCGGGAGCTCGAGGCGTTCTCCTATTCCGTCTCGCACGACCTGCGGGCCCCGCTGCGCGCGGTGGACGGATTCAGCCAGATCCTCATCGAGGATTACGGGGCCACGCTGGACGCGACCGCCCGGAGCCATCTCGACCGGATCCGCGCCGGGTGCCAGCGGATGGGACACCTGATCGACGACCTGCTCAAGCTGTCCCGGGTCATCCGGCAGGACATGCGGCCCGAGGAGGCCGACCTCGCGGCGATCGCGTCCTCCGTCATGGACCAGCTGAAGGCAGGGGAGCCGGGACGGACCGTGGTCTTTGCGGCGCCGCCCCGCCTGGTGGTGCGCGGCGATTCCGGGCTGCTCCGCGCGGCGCTCGACAACCTGCTGGGCAACGCGTGGAAGTTCACCGCGAAGCGGCCCGACGCCCGCATCGAGCTGGGCGTGCGGAGCGAGGGGGGCGAGGAGGTCTATTTCGTGGCCGACAACGGGGCGGGGTTCGACAATGCCTACGCGGGGAAGCTCTTCGGGGCCTTCCAGCGGCTGCACTCGCAGGAGGAGTTCGCCGGCACCGGGATCGGGCTCGCGACCGTCCAGCGTATCGTGTCACGGCACGGCGGGCGCATCTGGGCCCAGGGCGAGGTCGGCAAGGGCGCCATGATCTCCTTCACGCTCGGATCCACCTGAACCCGACCTCTGCTTCTTGCTTCGCGTTAGCCTCTATTCTGTTAGACGGTCGCCGAGATAAATCCTCGACCGTCAGCCCACTTCTGGATGAGGATTGGGAATGGCCCTTCTGCTCCTACTCGTATGCTTGAGCCTCAATTTCAGGGGCCAACCCAGTTTTCGTGAATTCCGCCCTACTGGTTCAGCCCTCAAAATGGCCTGCTGCTCGATGGCGTTGTCCCCAATTGCGCGCTTGGAGCAGCACATATCCGGGTGAGGAGACAAGCTTCTCCTTGTCGGCGCGAGCGTTTGAATGTGCGACATGAAGGCCGGCAAGTACGCCGCTGAACGACGCAGCGGCTGCGATCGGCGATAGATTATCGCTGCCAAAGCCGGCAATAATCATTCCAATTGCGCCCGCACCGTATGAAAGTGCCGGAATGATGTGAGAGCGTTTCTTAAGGGCGCGCAATTCGACTACAGTGCTTTCAACCTCTCCGCGAAGCTCTGCGATAGTCGCCTTGGTCTGATTCTCGGAGGGCTGCCGATTGTCTCCCTGTACAAAGAGTGATTTCGCAAGCCGTGCACGGAATGCTGGCAGCGCCTTCGCTGCCATCTGTCGAACATGCAATATTCCTTCTGCATCTAGATCCGAAAGCCAGGGCAACTGAATCCTTTGGAGATGTCCGAGCTCTCGGACGGAGAGCGCCTCAATGCTTCGACCAGCCAAAGTTCGTATCGAATAAATGTCCTGTAGTGACTGGCTGGCAAGTATGGCTCGATGCTCAGCTGCTGCGCGCACCTCAAAGTTAACTGCCCGCATATCGCCTTTTAGTCCGCCAATCATTCGCTCTCTAACCTCATCAAGTGCTGCCTTGCGAAATGCGGCTGCGCCGCGATTGGCCTTGATCGAACGGAGTGCTTTGGCACGGGACGGGCTCACTTCGAAGGCTGGAACAAGCGTGGACGTGGGATCGCGAACTTCAAGAACTGTTTCGCCTCGTCTAGTCGTGAAGCCGACCCTCCCAATCGTTGCTAGTCTCTTCCACTCTTCTTTGGCGGCCGGCTCAACACTCAATACGATGCTCTTTTCACATTGGGGACAACGAAAGAGGGTGGGGTGTTCAAATGTAATTATGCCACCCCGAACGAGTGGCATCAGGGATGCGAGCGCGGCCAAATCGCACCGGACCTGGGCTTGGACCAGGTCCTGGTATGGCCCATCACCGAGACCAGTCAGGTGGTAGGACAGCCAGTCATTAATGACGATTGAATCTGCGTATAGCCCAAGCGACCTTGCGAGCATCATTGCGGTGTTGGTGCGACACGAGGGATTCAAACACTGTTCAACGTGAGAGAGGGGGTTCAATGAGCTTGTCGGGCAGAAAGTAAGTTTGGAGAGAGTGGCGGCAGGCCTTGGGTATGGGTGGTCGTTAAGAGTGTGCCGTGCTTGCTGTCTTGCGTCCCTCGCGAAACTCTTGTCGGATAGTAGTCGATCGAGGGATTCGAGGGAATATTTCCGGCGCGCGAACTCTGAGTATGCCAATGCCATTGCTGGTGGAAGCGGAGTTGATGCGCTCGGCGGCACTCTGGAAGTCTCCTGAATCCCGATTTTATCGCAATTTCGCTATGGCTATAGGAAAGTTCTGACTCAAGATAGTTGGGATGGGCTCACCAGAGCCCCAGCGCGTCCTTCACCTCGTCGGAGGCCATCGTCTTGGGGTCCCAGGTGGGCTCCCACACGATGTCCACCGTTGCCTCCTTGATGCCCGGAAGCGCCAGCAGGCACATCTTGGTCTCCTGGATGAGCTGCGGGCCGTACGGGCAGTACGGGGTGGTGAGCGTCATCTTGATCGCGACCTTGTCCACGGCCTCGTTCAGCTCCACCCCGTAGATCAGGCCCAGCCCGACGATATTCTGGTGGATCTCCGGGTCCTCGACGGACTGGAGGACGTGGTAGACCAGCTCCGGCGTGACCTTCTCGCCGGGCTTCAGGAGCGGCGCGGCGGGCGGCGGGCCCGCGGGAGCCGCGGCGGGGGGCGGAGTCACGGGTTCGCTCATGATGCTTCTCCTCCGGTGTCGGTGGACGTCGGGGCGTCCGGTTGCTTGAGCCCGCGCGCCTGCGCGCGCAGCGCATCCTCCAGGGTGGTCCAGGGCAGCAGGGCGCACTTCACGCGCACGGGGAACTTGCGGATTCCTTCCAGCGCGTCGAGATCCCCGGTCTCCAGCCCCGCCGGCAGCGGCGTGCCGTGCATCAGGCCCTTGACCGCGGCGATCAGCCGCTCCGCCTCGGCCCGGGGCTTCCCGGCGACCAGCTCGGCCATCATCGAGCCGGACGCGACGCTGATCGAGCAGCCCTTGCCGTGGACATGCACGGCCCCGAGTGTGTCCTGCGCCAGCTTGACCGCGATCCGGACCTCATCGCCGCACAGGGGGTTCTGCCCCTCGTTCACGACGTCCGGGTCCGCCACCTCGGGCCGGCCCCGCGGGGACCGGTAGTGGTCCAGCAGGACATCCCGGTAGAGGCTGTCGAGTTCAGGCGTCCTTGAATCCAAAGTAGCTCCGTGCGGCGGCGATGGCCGCGACCAGCGCGTCCACATCGTCCCGGTCGCTGTGGACGTAGACGCTGGCCCGCGCGGTGGCCACGACGCCCAGACGCCGCATGAGGGGCTGCGCGCAGTGGTGGCCGGCCCGGATCGCGACCCCGTGCCGGTCCAGCACCTGGGCCAGGTCGTGCGGGTGGAGGTCGCGGTCCACGAAGGAGACGACGCCGCCGCGGTCCTCGGCCCGGGCCGGGCCATGCAGCGTCAGGGTCGGCAGGGTCCGGAGCCGGTCCAGCGCGTACCGGGTGAGGGCGACCTCGTGCGCCCGCACGGCCTCCATGCCGATGGCGTGGAGGTAGTCGAGCGCGGCCCCGAAGGCGATGACCCCGCCGATGTCCGGCGTCCCCGCCTCGAACTTCCACGGCACCTCGTTCCACGTGGCCCGGTCGGGCTTGACCTCGCGGATCATCGAGCCGCCGGTCAGGAACGGGGGCATGGCCTCGAGCACGGCCTGGTCGGCGACCAGCACCCCCACCCCGGTGGGCCCGAGCATCTTGTGCGCGGAAAACGCGAGGAAGTCGCATCCCAGGTCCGCGACATTCACCGGCAGGTGGGGCACGCTCTGCGCCCCGTCCACGAGCAGTTTCGCCCCGACGGCATGGGCGAGGGCGGCGATTTCCCGGACCGGGTTGATGGTGCCCAGGACGTTCGAGACGTGGGCGACCGCCACGAGCCGGGTATTGCGGCCGATGAGCGACGTGAGATGGTCCAGGTCCAGCGTGCCGTCATCCCGGATCCGCGCATGCCGCAGCGTGGCGCCGGTGTCCCGGGCGGCCTCGATCCACGGGACAAAGTTGGCGTGGTGCTCCATCTCGGTGATGACGATCTCGTGGCCGGGCTTGAGATTGGCCCGGGCCCAGGCGTACCGGACCAGGTTGATGGATTCCGTGGTGTTGCGCGTGAAGATGACGCCCCGCGCGTCGGGAGCCCCGACGAATGCGGCGACCTTCTCCCGCACCGCCTCGAACGCCGTGGTGGCCTCTTCCGCCAGGGTGTGGACCCCCCGGTGGATGTTCGCGTTGCCGTGCTCGTAATACCGGGACAGGGCGTCGATGACGGCGCGGGGCTTCTGGGTGGTCGCGGCGCTGTCGAGGTAGACCAGCCGCTGGCCGTGGATCGGCCGGGCCAGGATGGGGAAGTCGCGCCGCAGCTTCGGCACATCCAGGCCCGCGCCGGCCACGGGGGTCATGACGCCTCCTCCGCGGCCCCCACGTCCACGAGGACCGTATCCCCCTCGGTCTTGACCGCAAAGACCCGGCAGGGGAACGCGGCGGGCATCCGGAGGACCTCGCCGGTCCGGACGTCGAACCGCGCCCCGTGCCGCGGGCAGACGATCGCATACCCGTCCAGCTCGCCCTCGCCCAGCGGGCCGTCGTCGTGGCTGCACTTGTTTTCGACGCAGTACACCGTTCCCTGCACCTTGCAGAGCGCGACCTCGAGGCCGTTCGCCTGCACGATCTTCGCGGTCCCCTCCGCCACGTCGGACGCCACCCCGGCCGCAACAAATCGTTCCGTCATGTCAGCCGCTCCAGTCTCTGTTGAAGATGGTCCCTGAGCCGCTGGCGGATGGCCTCCGGGAGCCGCGAGAGGGCGGGCTCAACGAACCCGTCCACGAACAACCGGATCGCGTCCGGCCGCGGGATGCCGCGGGCCATCAGGTAGAAGATGTATTCCGGCTCGATCGGGCCCATCGTGGCCCCGTGGGTGCACTGCACCTCGTTGTTGAGGATCTCCAGCTCGGGGATCGAGTCGGCCTTCGCGGTGTCGGAGAGCATCAGGTTGCGGTTCTCCTGGTAGGCCTCGCAGTTCGCCGCCGTCTTGTCGATCCGGATCAGCCCGGTGTAGACCGAGTGGGCCTTGTCCCGCAGCACCGTCTTGTAGTCGAAGTTCGACCGGGTCTTCCCGGCCCGGTGCTCGTGGACGGTGTGGTGGTCGAAGTGCTGCTTTCCGTCGGCGAGGACCACCCCCCAGGACTCGCTGTCCGCACGCTCCCCGGCCAGGATCGCGCCGACGTCCGCCTTGGTGACCGCGCCGCCCATCGAGCAGACGATGGTCTCGACGTTCGCGGCCCGCTCCGCCACGGTCCGCTGGGTCAGGTGGAGGCGGGTGCCCGGCTCCAGGTTCTGCACGACGGCGATCCGGACCCGGGAGCCCGGCCCGGCGAAGACCTCGATCACGTCGTTCACCTGGACCACGCCGTGCACGGCGGCCAGCCCGGTGTAATCCCGGACCACCGTGACCTCCGCGTCGGCCTCCGCGATCACGAGCAGCCGGGTGGCGTAGAACGGGTCGTGGCCGAACCGCGAGGCGAGGTTGACCGGCGAATCCAGCGTCCGGCCGCGCGGGACCCGGACCACCAGCCCCTGCTGCCACCGGGCCAGGTTCAGGGCCTCCAGCCGGCCCATGGCCGCCGGGATGGCCGAGCCGAGCCGGTCGCGGACCGGGTCCGTGTCGGCCGCCTGCGCGAGGTCGGCGATGTCGGCGCCCGCGGGCGCCGCCCCGTCCACGGTCAGGAGGCCGGCACGGGCCAGCGCGCCGAGCTGGGCCTCAGGCTGCGCGAAGAGCGCCGGGTCCGTGTACCGCCAGAGGTGCGCGACCCGGTCCGGGGCGGGGGAGGCCCGGTAGGCGTCCCAGGCCTTCGCGCGCTGTTCGTCCAGCCAGGTGGTCGTCGCGGTCATCCGACACTGCCTTCCATTTCGAGCTCGATCAGCCGGTTCAGCTCGACGGCGTACTCCATCGGCAGCTCCTTGACGAACGGCTCGATGAACCCGTTGACGATCAGCAGGCGGGCCTCGTCCTCCGAGAGCCCGCGGCTCTGGAGGTAGAACACCTGCTCCTCGGAGATCTTGGAGACCCGGGCCTCGTGCTCCACCTTCACCGCCTCACCGTTGATCTCCATCGTGGGGTAGGTATCGGAGCGCCCGTCCCCGTCCAGCAGCAGCGCGTCGCACTCCACGCTGACCTTCGCGTTCTTCGCGCTGGGGTAGATCTTCACCATGCCGCGGTAGGAGGCCCGGCCGCCGTTCTTGCTGATGGATTTCGAGGTGATCCGGGAGGAGGTGTTCGGCGCCACGTGGTAGATCTTGGCGCCCGCGTCCTGGTGCTGGCCATCCCCGGCGAAGGCCACGGAGAGGATCTCGCCCTTGGCCCCCTCGCCCATGAGGTAGACGCACGGAAACTTCATGGTCAGGCGGGAGCCGATGTTCCCGTCCACCCATTCCACGACCGAGTTCTTGTACGCCATGGCGCGCTTGGTCACCAGGTTGAAGATGTTGTTCGACCAGTTCTGGATCGTGGTGTACCGGATGTACGCCTCGTCGAGCGCGATCAGCTCCACCACCGCCGAGTGCAGGGAGTTGGAGCTGTACACGGGGGCCGTGCAGCCCTCGATGTAGTGCACGCGTGACCCCTTGTCCACGATGATCAGCGTGCGCTCGAACTGGCCCATGTTCTCGGCGTTGATGCGGAAGTAGGCCTGGAGCGGGATGCCGACGTCCACCCCGGGCGGCACGTAGATGAACGAGCCGCCGGACCAGACGGCGCTGTTGAGGGCCGCGAACTTGTTGTCCTCCGCCGGGATGACCGTGGCGAAGTACTTGCGCACGAGGTCCGGATGCTCCTTGAGCGCGTGGTCCATGCTGAGGAACACCACGCCCTTCTTGGTGAGGTCCTCGTGGATGGAGTGGTACACCACCTCGGACTCGTACTGGGCCGAGACGCCGGCGAGGAACTTCCGCTCGGCCTCCGGGATGCCCAGCCGGTCGAACGTCTTCTTGATCTTGTCCGGCACCTCTTCCCAGGTCTTGCCCTCCTTCTCGGTGGGCTTCATGTAGTAGTAGATGTCGTCGAAATCGATCGAGGCGAGCAGGTCCGTGTCGCCCCACGCGGGCATCGGCTTGGACAGGAAGACGTCGAGCGCGTGGTGGCGGAACTCCCGCATCCACGCCGGTTCGCCCTTCATCCGGGACATCATCTCCACGACCTCGTGGTTGAGCCCCTTGGCCGACTTGTGGAAATACTCCTCGGCGTCGTGGAACCCGTACTTCGTCCCGTAGTCCGACCCGATCTTGGCGACTTCCCGGTTCTGCGCTTCCTGGGTCTCGAGGGGTGTCATGGTTACCGGCTCCCCGCGGAGGCCTTGAGCTCCGCGTCAATCGGGTCGTAGCCGCCGGCCTCGAGGACGAGCGCCAGTTCCGGCCCGCCGGAGCGGACGATCCGCCCGTCCATCAGGACGTGGACCCGGTCCGGCTTGATGTAGTTCAGCAGCCGCTGGTAGTGGGTGACCATCAGGACCGCGACGTCCGGCCCGCAGATCGCGTTGACGCCGGTCGAGACCACCTTGAGCGCGTCGATGTCCAGCCCGGAGTCGGTCTCGTCGAGCAGCGCGACCGCGGGGGCCAGCATCGCCATCTGGAGGATCTCCAGCCGCTTCTTCTCGCCGCCGGAGAACCCGTCGTTGAGGTACCGCGTGGCGAAGGCCTCGTCGATGGACAGCTTGCCGAACTGCTCCTTCAGGGTCTTCCGGAAGTTCTTCAGGGCCGGCGCCTCGGCGCCGTTGGCGTCCTTCGGCAGCCGCGCCTTGACGGCGGAGCGGAGGAAATTGGCCACGGTCACGCCCGGGATGGCGACCGGGTACTGGAAGGCCAGGAAGAGCCCCTTGCGGGCGCGCTCGTCCGGCGGCATCGCGGTGATGTCCTCGCCCTTGAGCCAGACCGTGCCCGCCGTGATGGCGTAGGTCGGGTGGCCCATCAGCGCGTTCGCCAGGCTGCTCTTGCCCGAGCCGTTGGGCCCCATGAGCGCATGCTTCTCGCCCGCGGGGATCTCGAGGCTCACGCCCTTCACGATCTCCTTGTCGCCGATCGCGACGTGGAGGTTCTCGACCTTGAGGTAGGGCGCGCTCATGACGCGCCTCCCGGGCGGGCCGCGCCCGCGGCGAGGAGCGCCCCCGGACGGCCGGGGTGGACCGTGGAACGGGCGGCCGCCTCCAGCGCCACCGGAATCATGCCGGTCAGCCAGGTCGCCATGGACCGCTCGGCGCGGATGAGGTCCGCCAGGCTCGTCCGGCGCAGGACGTTGTCGATGATCAGGTCCAGCCCGGACCACAGCGACCGGACGGAACACTCGCTGGTGTGGATGCAGAACGGCTGCTCGCCGCCGTACTTTTCGCAGTACTTCGGCTCGAACAGGCGCCCGCCCAGGACGGAGAGGATCTCGCCGACGTTGACCTCCGTCGCCGGGCGCGGGAGCCGGTAGCCGCCGGTGGGGCCGTGCTGGGCCTCCACGAGGGCGCCCTTGCGCAGCACGCGCATCAGCTTGCCCACATACGCGGGGGTCAGTTTCTCGGCCTTCGCGATATCCGCGATCGTCAGCGGCCCCTTCGCCTCGTGGCGGGCCATCTGCACCATGCACCGCAGACCGTATTCCTCCTGAGATGTGAAACGCATGCCGCTGCCTCCTTGCCTGTCGTGGGGGTGATCCCGGCCTCCCCGCCCGGGGGGAGGTGTGCGGGATTGTCCCATGTCGTGTACTAATCAGTCAACTACAGAAACCCGTGCCGGGTTCCCCCCGGGATGCGCCAGAATAGGCGGATGGCCCCCGATCCGGAATCCCGCGGCGACCGGCTGTCGCGCCTGGCCGCAGGGGCGGCCCTGTTCGTCCCCGCCGTCGCCTGGTCCTTCCATATGGGAGAAGCCTTCCGGACGCCGAAGCAGCTGGCCGGGGAGGTCTTGGTCCTGGGCGGGGGGCTCGTCGCCGCCGCCGCACGGGCGGTCCGGGGCGGGCGGCGGGACCGGTGGCGGGACTGGGCATGGGACCTGCCGCTCCTGGCCGCCGTCGCCTCGCTCTTCGCCTCGGGCGTGGAACCCCTGACCGGGTGGGAGGACATCCTGCGGCTGGGAACGCTCGCGACCGCGTATGCCCTCTTCCGCGCCACGGGCGATCCGTGGCGGCTGGCCCCGCTCGTGGTCGCGGCCGCGGCGTGCAACGCGGGGCTCGGGCTCCTCCAGGGCGCCGGCATGGGCTGGTGGGAGAGCGCCCGCGCGGGTCGGCATGCGGTGTACGGGACCTTCGGCAACCCGAACCTCATGGCGGAGTACCTCGGGCCGGCGCTGGTCGTCACGGTGGCGTGGGGCGGGGCGGCGGCCGCGGACGGCCTGGCCCGCCTCGCGTTCCGGTTCGTCCTCCCGGCCCTGCTCGTCGGCGCCATCGGGCTGGCCGG
>CAYNUZ010000065.1:0-10905 GCA_964400385.1 uncultured bacterium
CCGTCGGCGCCGACCACGAGCAGGATCCCCCCCGCCGCGCCCACCGCCTCGCCCAGCGCCGGTTCGGCCAGGAGCAGCGCCTCGGGGATCCGGATGCCCGCGAACCCGGCGTCGAGCTGGGCCCGGACCCCGTCCAGGCGCTCCGCGGCCGTCGCACCCAGCGGCAACCCGGCGACCAGGAACCGGTCGGGCCACCGGCACGCGGTGCGCGACAGCTCCGCCAGGTCCGGGCAGGTCTCCGCGGTGCAGACCAGCGCCCGGGCCACGCCGTGGTCGTCCATGACCCGCAGGAACTCCTCCCCCGACAGGAACCGGGGCAGGGCCACGTGGCCGTAGGCGTCGAGGAGGTCAGACATACCGGCGGTGCAGCGCCTTGAGGTCCAGCCGGTCGGCGGGATCCGCCGCCAGCGCGGCGTTCGCGTCCACTTCCGCCGCGGTGCGCATGCCGACGACCACGGTGTCCACCTCCGGCGTCGAGAGGACAAACTTCAGCGCGAGCCGCGTGACCCGGTCGGCGGGAATCCCGGGAAACTCCGCGGCAAACAGCTTCTGGAGGAACCCGCTGGTGGCCGGCCGCATCGCCGCCACGCCCATCCCCAGCGACCGGGCCAGCGGGATGATGCCCACTGGCTCGCGCTGGTAGTCGCACGCCGACTGGTAGATGAGGCTGTACGCGAACAACCCGGCGTCGAACGTGCCGGTCCGGAGCAGCCGCTCCAGCCCGCCCGACGGGGCCTCGGCCGTGATGCCCAGGCACCGGGTGCGGCCCGCGGCCCGTTGTTCCCGCATCCAGTCCAGGATCCCCCCCGCGAGGATCCGGTCCGTGCGGGCGTCGTCGAAGGATTCGCCGTGGTACTGCAGGAGGTCCACCCGGGGCGTCCGCAGCCGATCCAGGCTGGCCTGCAGCTTCCGGGTCGCGGCGTCCGGGTTCCACGGGTCATCCGGCCAGAACTTCGTCGCCAGCACGAGGCGCTCCCGCGCCCCCTCCAGCGCCTCCCCGAAGAGCGATTCGGCCCGGCCGTCGCCGTACCCGGGCGCCACGTCGAAGTACGTCACGCCCGCCTGCACGGCCCGCCGGATCGCGGCCAGGATCCCGGCGCGGAACGCGGGATCGTCCCGGTCGTCGGGCGTCAGGTATCGCGGGAGTCCGGCGGGCGCGCCGCCGAATCCGAGCCGCGAGACGGTGAGGCCGGTCCGGCCGAAGGTCCGGGTTTCCACCGGCCTATCTTGGCATGCGCGCCGCGGCCGGTGTTATGATCCCGTCCAGCATGCCCGCCCCCAAGCGGTACGTCGTTGTCGGCGCCGGCCACCGCGCCGGATACATGTTCGTGAAGCCCCTCGCCACCCAGTACCCGGGGACGGCCGTGCTCGCGGGCGTCTTCGACGCGAGCGAGGCGGCCCTGCAGCGCAGCCGCGAGGCCGCTGGCAACCCCGCCCTGCCGGTCTTCACGGACTGGGACCGGATGATGCGCGAGGTCAACCCGGACGCGCTCGTGATCGCCACCCCGGACAACACCCACGCGGGGTTCATGGACCGGGCGCTGCGGGCGGGCAAGCGGGCGATCAGCGAAAAGCCGCTGTGTACCCGCCTCGAGGACATCGCGACCATCCGCGCGGCGCTGGCCACCCCCGGCAGCGAGGGGTTCGTCTCGCACAACATCCGGTACACCCGGGAGATCAAGGCGATCCACGACCTGGTGGCCGACGGCCGGATCGGCCGGCTGATCGCGATGAACTTCGAGGAGATGCTCGACCGCAAGCACGGCGCCTACTACTTCCGGCGCTGGCACCGGATGCGCGCCAACACCGGCGGGCTGCTCATCCACAAGGCCAGCCACCACTTCGACTTCCTGAACTGGATCGCGGGCTCCCGGCCGGCCACGCTGGCCGCCACCGGCGGGCTCGCGTTCTACGGGTCGAAGGGGCCGTTCCGGCACACGCGATGCCCCGGCTGCCCGCACCAGTCCCGGTGCGATTTCTGGTTCGATTCGGAGGACGGCGCCATTCCCGACCTGTGCGTCTTCGACGCGGCGATCGACATCGAGGACCACGCGGCGGTCGTCTACTCCTACGAGAACGACGTCCGGGTGACGTACGCCCTCTCGACGTTCTCGCCGTACGAGGGCGTCCACTTTTCGCTGGAAGGGACGAAGGGGCGGATCGAGCTCCATGAGGTCGTGGATACCCAGTGGTCGCCGGGCCGGATCACCGTGCCCGGCATGGAAGCGTACTACAAGGCGACGCTGACCGAGTTCCTCCCCGGCGTCGGCCGGCGGGAGATCGTGCTGCCGGAGGTGGAGGGCGGCCATGGCGGCGGCGACACCGCGATCCGGCACGACCTGTTCGTCCATCCCTGGGACGCCCCGAAGCCGGCGGCGCTGGCCACGGTCGAGGACGGGATCCAGGCGGTCCTGCTCGGTCTCGCCTCCAGTCGCAGCATCGCCGAGGGCGGCCGGCTGGTACGCGTGCAGGAGCTGGTCAAGGTCTGACCGCGGGCCGACCGGCGGCCCCGTTCCGCCGCAGCTCCGCCTCGACTTTGTCATGCCCTCCGGCGACGGCGAGGTCCAGCGCCGTCCGGCCGTCCGCCGCCTTTGCGTGGACATCCGCGCCGGCCGCCAGCAGCAGCGCCGCGCACTCGGCGCAGTCGTTCCGCTGCTTCGCACACATGATCAACGGGGTGAAGCCGAGCATTTCCCCCGGCATCAGGTTGCGGCTGTCCACGGCGGCGCCGCGCGCCAGGAGCCGTTGCACCACCGCGGGCGCATGCTCCGCGGCCCAGTGCAGGGGCTTGCCGCCGTACAGGCCGATCTCGTCCGCCTCAAGGCCGGCCCCCGCGTCCAGGAGGGCCGTGACGATCTCAAGGTGGCCGTTGTGCGCGGCCCAGTGAAGCGGGGTTTCGCCGACCACGCCGCGCCGGTGGACCGCCAGCGGGTCCCGCGCGAGGTGTGCACGGACGATGGCCGTCCACCCCAGCCGGGCGGCGAGGTTGACGTCGATCCCCAGCCCGTACGTGGGTGCGCCCTGCATCCGCGCGTCGCGGGCCCCCTCCCCGAGGAAATAGTCCACGATGTGCTGCTGCTTGGCGTCCACCGCGTGGTCGATGGCGGGATAGCCCCACGCGGCGGCTTCGTAGATTTCCGCGCCGCGGGCGATCAGCAGCCTCACGATCTCCAGGTGCCCCGCCTCGGCGGCCTTCTGGAGCGCGGTCGGCCAGGCGTGCCCCGCGGCCACCGACCCGTCCTCATTGCGGGCCGGAAACCGCGCGTGCGCCGCCCCGGGATCGGCGTCCAGCACGGCCCGGACGGCCGCGAGATCGCCGCGGGCGATGGCGTCGAACACGGCAGGCACAAGGGTCATGGGAGCGAAGGAGCGGGGGGGCGCAGGCCCCCCCCCGGCGGTTACTTCTCGGCGATGGCCTTCACGTTGGCCAGGCCGGTCTCGAAATCGGCGCCCACCATCTTGTCCACGTTCATGAACAGGTGGAAGATCTTGCCGACGAACGGCACCGGGCCTTCCATGGACCACGTGACGTCGGTGGCCTTTCCGTTCTTGACGAAGGTGTACTCGACCGTGTCGTGCCCCACCATCGGGCGCAGGAAGTCGAGCTTGACCTGGATCTTCGACGGGGCGGTGGACTCCACGATCTCCATGCGCCCGGCGCCGACCTGGCCGTTGCCGTCCCAGCCGTACACCGCGCCCTTGCCGCTCTTGGCCCCCTCGTACGTCCGCTTCATCGCGGGGTCCTTCTTCTCCCACGGCGACCACGCCGCCATCTTGTGGAAGTCGTTGAACTGGGCGAACACCTTCGCCGGCTTGGCGTTCACGGTGATTTTCCGCTCCACGTGCATGGTGTTGGGCTGCATCGCAGCCAGGATCAGGATGAGGGCGATCACGCCCGCCAGGACCAGGGCAATCTTCTTCAGCATGGGTGCTCCTTTCGTTGGAAGTGTGGCCCGGCCGCCGTTGGCCGGAGGGGTCCATCATACAGGACCCATGCCGCTCCCCCGGTGCTCGAATGGAGAGAGGCGTCATGACATGCGCAGCCGCAGGCCCGGACCAACCCGGGCGTCAGGGGATTTCGCACGCGCACGGGCAGGCTTGACACGAAGAAGCTGTGCGATTCGCGCTCTATGCGTGTCCGGATTCGATCAAGGTCAGGTACGCGGACAAGCTGAGCGCGGTGTCCGGGACTGCCCGCCGGAGGGATGCGTCTTCGGTCACGAGCGGCAAGGTGAGCTGCCTCGCCAGTTCGACATATTGAGCGTCGTCTCCGGTGATGTGGAACCGCCGGGCCGACACCAGCACGGCGTCCTGATCCGGGTCGCGCTCGACGGGACCGTAGAACGCGAGGGCCTCCCGCAGGAGGTCGCGCGCCTTCGGCTCGCTCAGGCCGCCCGTCCTGACATAGGTGGCCAGCAGGTTCCCGAATTCGTACCGCCAGAGGCGGGGGATCCTCCAGTCGGCATCCAACGACCGCAGCCGTTTTGCGTCCGCCGTCCGTTCCCCCTCGATCAGCGTGTAGGCGACGACATTGACATCAACGACGATCACGCCCGGCCGCGATCCACCGCCCGCCTGATCCAGGCATTGGTCAGGGGAAACCGGCCCCGCAGCGTCGGCGGCGGGGGCCCCTCGAGGCCGCCGAGGCCTTGCTCCAGCACGACGAGGGCTTCCCGCGCCATGGACCGCCGGTGCTTGGCCGCGGCGCGCTTGAGGCGGCGATGCAGCTCGGGAGGCAATTGCTTGATCAGGAGTCCCGCCATGGGTTCATGGTAGCGAAACGCTATGTCCGGTTCAACTGGTACACTTGAATCACACTTGGGGCGTCGCCAAGTGGTCGCCCGAGGACGGGCTGGCGCAGCGGTCGATGAACCATCATTGATGATCGCCGCCTGTGGCGGCGCTGGCGCCAAGGCACGGGGACCGCGGATTCGACCAGGCCTGTGATTGAATGAATGCGTCATCTTTTTGGGGCGTCGCCAAGTGGTAAGGCACGGGGCTTTGAACCCCGCATTCCCTGGTTCGAATCCAGGCGCCCCAGTCTTCATCGTGGTCAATTGTTCACCCTCCTTCGCGGGAGCCTTGGCGCAGAGGAAGGTACCCCATCCATCATGATCGCCGCCTGGCCGACGGGAGTCGGCCCGATGACGACCGGCGGCGCGGGCGCGAAGGCACGGGGCTTTGAACCCCGCATTCCCTGGTTCGAATCCAGGCGCCCCAGGCCTTCGACTTGTTTGCAGTGCATACTCCCATCGACCGCTCAGGCCTGAGCGGTCGGTGCGTCCATTCGGTAGACGCCAGTCGAAGGCCAGGCGCCCCAGGCTTCATCAACCCGTAAGGCGCGGAGTGAATCCTACCGCCGGGGCTTGACCGCCCGGATCGAGAACATGAGGGGAAGCTTCTTCCCCCATTCCTTGAGGTGCCAGAACCCGCGGCGGTCCTCACGGAAGAGCTTCCGGTCCGTGTAGAACCCCACGTCGTAGAAGGCAAACGGGAACTCGTGCAGGAAGTCGATCGCCAGGCCCGCGCCGCGGAGCGCGGAGATGATCTCGTCCAGGCTGTGCCGCCACTCGTACGCCACGTACTTCCCCGTCTTCGCACGCGGGGCGGCATACGTGCCCTCGCCCACATACCGGTCCACGCCCTGCGCGAAATACGGGTACGCCAGGCGCGCGGCCCCCTTCGGCCCGTCGAATTCCAGGGTCTGGAGGTACGGGTGCCCGTCGGCGATGTAGAAGAACCCGCCGGGCTTGAGCGCCCGCGCGATGCCCCGCGCCCAGCCCCGCAGATTGCCGAGCCAGCAGATCGTCCCGTAGTACGTCAGCACGATATCGAATCGGCCCGCAAGGGACCGGGGCAGCGCGCAGACATCCGCCTCGTGAAAGACCGCCGGGATGCCCGTGCGCGCCGCGAGGGCCCGGGCCTCCCGGACCGCCTTCGGGGAAAAATCCACCCCGGTGACCCGGGCGCCCCGGCTGGCCCAGTGCAGGGAGTCGAGCCCGAAATGGCACTGCAGGTGGAGGAGCGATTTCCCGCGCACCGGGCCGGGGTCGTCCGGCAGGTGCGGCGACCAGCGCTTCCTCCCGCCCAGGAGCGCGCGGAGGCCCCCGGCATACCCGCTGTGCCCCCCGACATGGACCGCCGCCTTGATGTCCCAGGCCCGGCGGTTGGCGCGGATGCGGCGGTCCACGCTGCGCGCTCCCGGGTCAGGCCTGGTCGAGGTTGCTCTGGAACTTGATCTTGCGGTGCGTGCCGTCGCAGAACGGCTTCTTGGCGGACTGGCCGCACCGGCAGAGCCACGCCTCGTCGCCCGGCTTCGTGAGGTCCTTGCCGCCCTCGGTCACGATCCTGAAGCTGCCCTTCAGGTGGTACGGGCCGTCGTTGTCCGGGACGATCATCGTGTCGCTCATGCGGTCCTCCTTCGGGAGATGGCTGGTGGGTCAACCCCGCCGCCCGCCGCCGGGTTCCCGCGCGAGGGTCGCGGGCGGGCCCGCGCCGCATCCCGCGACGACCTTCCGTAACGGGAGTGTTAAACTGCTCCGCATGGAATGGGTGGCGAAATACGGGCTCGCGGCGGTCTTTCTCGGCACGTTTGCCGAGGGCGAGACCGTCCTGTTCGGCGCCGGGATCCTCGCCGCCCACGGCCTGCTCCCCCTCCCTGGCGTCATCGCCACTGCCTGGCTGGGGTCCATGGCCGGCCACCTCTTCTGGTTCGGGATGGGCCGGTGGTGGGGGGCGCGGGCGCTGCGGACCCTCAAGGTCACGGACGACAAGATCGCGCGCGTGGACGGCCTGGTCCACCGGCACCCGATCGCCTCGATCGTCCTCCTTCAATATCTGTACGGCCTCCGCCTCGCGGGCGCCACGATCCTCGGCGTGACCCGGCTGGGCTTTGCGAAATTCGTGCTCGTGGAGGGCATCAACTGCGTGCTCTGGGCCACCGCCGTCGGGGCAGCCGGGTACGCCATCGGCGAGGCCGCCGCGCTGTGGTTCCACGGCTGGGCCAGGTACGCGTGGATCGCGATCACCGCGCTGGTACTCCTCTTCGTGGTGCGCCGGGCGATCGCGTCCGTCGAGCGGCGGGTGGACGCGGAAGAGCTGCCGCGTGGCTGACGTCGTGGTGCTCGGCGGCGGGTTCGGGGGCCTGGCCGCCGCCACCCGGCTCGGCCGGGCCGTGGCCGGCCGGCACGCGGTCACCCTGGTGGACCGCAGCGACACCTTCATGATGGGGCTGGCCAAGCTCTGGATCCTGGCGGGCCTGCGCGAGCCGGGTGCGGGGGCGGGGTTGCGGACCCGGCTGGCGGCTCCCGGCGTGGCATTCCGGCAGGCCTCCGTCCGGCGGATCGACCCGGCAGCCCGCCGCGTGGAGACCGACGCGGGCGACCTGCGGTACGACCACCTCCTCGTCGCGCTCGGGGCGGAAACGTCGCCCGGGGCGGTCCCCGGCCTCCGCCCGGAGGACAACCTCTACGATCCCGCGATGGTGACCGGGCTGCGCGACCGGCTGGCCGGGCTGGCCCGGGGCCGGGTGGCCGTGGCCATCTGCTCGTCGCCGTACAAGTGCCCGCCCGCGCCGTTTGAGGCGGCGCTGCTCGCGGAACACCTCCTGCGCTCCCGGGGCCGCGCCGGCGCGGTCACGATCACCGTCTATGTCCCCGAGGCGCGGCCGATGATGGTCGCCGGGCCCGCCGCGGGGGCGCTGGTCGTCCGGACGCTGGCGGACCGGGGCATCGCCGTCAAGGTGGAACACCGGCTGGAACGCGTGGACCACGCGGGGCGCACGCTGGCCTTCGCCAATGGCGCGGCCGAACCGTTCGACCTGCTCCTCGCCATCCCGCCGCACACCGTCCCGGCGGTGGTGCGGGAGGCGGGGCTGGCCGGTCCGACCGGGTGGATTCCCGTGGATCCGCGCACGCTGGCGACGGGCATCCCCGGCGTGCACGCCGTCGGGGATGTCACCTCCCTCGCGCTGCCCGGCGGCGGGTTCCTCCCCAAGGCCGGCGTGCTCGCGGAATGGCAGGCGCTGCTCGTGGCCGACCGGATCCTGGCGGAGCTCGGGGAACCCGTGACGCCGGCCGAGTTCGACGGCCGGGGCGAGTGCTGGTTTGAGACCGGCGACGGGGCGGCCATGATCGCCCGGGGCAGCTTCTTCAACGACCCCGCGTCCCGCGTGGCCTTCACCGAACCCTCGGCCGAGGGGTTGCGCCTCAAGCACGAGTTCGAGCGCACCCGGCTGGCCGAGTGGTTCGCCTGAACCGTCCCTCGCCTATAATGGCGCCCGCATGAGCGCGTACGACATGATCGTGATCGGTTCCGGCCCGGCCGGGCAGCGGGCGGCGGTGCAGGCCGCCAAGCTCGGCCGGCGCGTGGCGATCGTGGAGCGCCGTGAGATCGTCGGCGGCGTGTGCGTCAACACCGGGACGATCCCCAGCAAGACGCTGCGCGAGGCGATCCTGCACTTCTCGGGCATCCAGCAGCGCGCCTTCTACGGCGCCTCCTACATCGTCAAGGACGACCTCAAGATCGGGGACATCCTGGGCCGGTGCAACATGGTGATCGCGCGGGAGATCGACGTCATCCGCAGCCAGCTCCACCGCAACGGGATCGCCCTGCTGGGCGGCGAGGCGTCGTTCACCGGCCCCCACGAGGTGGAGATCCGGTCGGCCACCGGCGGGGTGTCGAAGATCGACGCCGACTTCATCGTCATCGCCACCGGGACCGCGCCGTCGGTCCCCCCCAACGTCTCCCTCGACCACGACCGGCTGCTGTCCAGCGACGGCATCCTGTCGCTCAAGTTCCTCCCGCACAGCATGACCGTGGTGGGCGGCGGGGTCATCGGGATCGAGTACGCCTCGATGTTCGCCGCGCTGGGGACCGAGGTGACGGTGGTGGACCAGCGCAAGGTGCTGCTGGAGTTCGTGGACGGGGAGATCCGCGACGACCTCATCTACCAGCTCCGCGAGATGGGCGTGACCTTCCGGCTGGGCGAGGAGGTCGCGCACGTGGACCTCCAGGCGCACGGGGACCACGCCCATGCGGTCACGCACCTCAAGTCCGGCAAGCAGATCATGACCGACGCGGTCCTGTTCTCGGCCGGGCGGACCGGCGCCACGGGCGCCCTCAACCTGGCGGCCGCCGGCCTGGCCGCCGACCCGCGGGGCCGGATCAAGGTGGACGCCGAGTACCGCACGGCGGTCCCGCACATCTTCGCCGTGGGCGACGTGATCGGGTTTCCCAGCCTGGCCTCCACCTCGATGGAGCAGGGCCGGCTGGCCTCCTGCCACGCCTTCGGCAAGCCGTCGGAGTCCTTCCCCGAGTTCTTCCCGTACGGCATCTTCGCGATCCCCGAGATCTCGATGGTGGGCAAGAACGAGGAGGAGCTGACGGCGGCGGGCATCCCCTACGAGTTCGGGGTCTCCCGGTACAAGGAGACCGCGCGGGGGCAGATCCTGGGCGACCACAACGGGATGCTCAAGATCCTCTTCCACCGCGAGACCCGGAAGATCCTGGGCGTGCATGCCATCGGGACCGGCGCCACCGAGCTGATCCACATCGGCCAGGCGGTCCTGGTCCTCGGCGGCACGGTGGACTACTTCGTCACCACCGTCTTCAACTACCCCACCCTGGCCGAGTGCTATAAGGTTGCTGCACTCGATGGGATCAACAAACTCGCCTAAATCTCGGTGGAGCAAGACGGGATCACGCACAAGCGCCGCCAAAGGCGGCGACGATGATCAATGAACTTTCTCCATTGTGCCAGCGAGTCCTCGAGCTATAAGCTCGCCTGACCCTCAGTTCGTCCGCGTTTCCTCCGCCGCCAGCCGCGCCGTCTCCGTTGCGCTCCGCGCGCTCGCCCGTTCGAGGAGGCCCTGTGCCGTGACAGGGTCCTCGGCCACCCGGGATGCCCGCAGCAGGGTGAGGCACGTGACGTAGCCCCGCGCGAAGGCCGTCGCGAACCACCGCCGGGCCCGCGGCCGGTCGCCGGTGTGGTAGTAGAAGTTCGCGAGCTTGGCGGCGGCCGCGCCGGAGTCCGGGGTGAGCCGCTCCAGCCGCAGCAGCTCGCGCTCGACGACCGGGTTCGTCTGCGTCCCCCACCCCATCCGCCGCGCCTGCTCGAACAGGAAGGTCGGCCGCGCCCATGTCGCCGCCGTCCCGGGGAGGGAGGGACAGGGGCCCCGGGACGTCCCGGGGGGCGCCAGCCGGTACAGCACGAACGCACCGTTCAGCGTGTCCTCCCCCGGCGGGTACCACGCCAGCCGCAGCCGCCGGCGGGCCACGGCGGCCCACAGCGTGAGCTGCCGGTCGTCCCACGCAAACGGGTGGTCGGGCACGAGCAGGGAAAAGGAGACCACGTTGTTCTCCGTGATCGCCCCCGCCCGCAACTGCCGGAGGAGCCGCTTCTCGAATTCGGGCACCGACCCGCTCTCCTTCGCCAGGTGCCAGAGCAGCGGGCGCTCCCCCTCGACCCCGGCGCGCAGCGCGGGCCGGTCCAGTCCCAGGAACCGCCCGTCGTCCTGTTGGAGGACCGTCCTTCCCGCCGGGACCAGGTCCGGCAGGGCCCGGCGCATCCGCTCATACCCCGTCAGCCGCTCCTCCAGGTGGTCGGCACGGGACTGGCCCCCCAGGAGGTACGGCCAGGGGTTCCCGTACCGCGCGCGGTCGTCCACCAGCAGCGAATCCGACAGCGGGACGCACCGGAACAGGACGGTGAGCCCGAGCGCGAGGGCGGCGAGCGTCCGGCCCGCGCCCGGCCCGCGCCACGCGGCCGCCGTCAGCCACGCCGTAAGCAGCCAGAGCGGCGCGATCGTGTACCGGACCACGTGGGTCGCCTGGAGCAGGGCCAGCCAGGCCAGGGCCCACCCTGCGGCGGCCCACCGCTCGCGTGCGGGCAGGAGCCGGCCCAGC
>CAYNUZ010000066.1:0-10892 GCA_964400385.1 uncultured bacterium
CCTCGCCCGCGGGCGTGCGCGCCGCCGTCCTGGCCGAGGCGCGGGCGGTCGAGGCGGAGGACCTGGCCGCCAACCGCGCGATGGCCCGGCTGGGCGCGGGCCTCTTCCCCCGCCGGACGAACATCCTCACCCACTGCAATACCGGGGCGCTCGCCACGTCCGGCATCGGGACGGCGCTGGGCGTCATCGAGGCGGCCTGGCGCGCCGGCCGGGTCGGGATGGTGTTCGCCGACGAGACCCGGCCGTACCTCCAGGGCGCGCGGCTGACGGCGTGGGAGCTGAAGCGGATGCGCATCCCGTTCACCCTCATCACCGACAGCATGGCCGGCCACTTCATGCAGCGGGGAAAGGTCGGCGCCTGCATCGTGGGCGCCGACCGGATCACCGCGCGGGGCGACGTGGCGAACAAGATCGGCACCTACAGCGTGGCCCAGCTTGCCCGGGCGCACCGCATCCCGTTCTACGTGGCCGCCCCGACCTCGACGATCGACCTGGCCCTGCGCCGGGGCGAGGACATCCCCATCGAGGAGCGCAGCGTCCGGGAGGTGGTGGAGATCGCGGGGCGGCGGATCGCGCCGGCCGGGATCCGCGCCGCGCATCCGGCGTTCGACGTGACGCCCGGCACGCTCGTGACCGCGATCATCACCGAGCGCGGCGTGGCGCGGCCCCCGTACGCGGACTCACTGCGGCGGATCATGCTGTACCACCGCGCGCGCACCTCGCAGCGCCCCGGCGGCGTCCCGGTGTGCTGGCCGGTCTGACCGGCCGTCCCCGGAGCGCGAAGCGCGGAGGGGGCTGGCCCGTTTGACGGGCCGTCTCCTCCGTGCGCAGCTCGGAGGAGGCTGGCCGGTCTGACCGGCCGTCCCCGGAGCGTGAAGCGCGGAGGGGGCTGGCCCGTCTGACCGTCTCGCCGTAGTAGAATACCGACTGACCGCGACCCCCATACCCGCAGGAGGAATTGACCCATGAAGACCTGGTTCACCGCGATGCTCGTCCTGGCCGCCACCGGCGCCTGGGGCCTGGACCTGAACAAGATCAAGGACAAGACGAAAGCCGCGGGCCAGACCGATGCCGGCCAGGCGGTCTCGCAAAAGGCCTCGGCGGAGGCGGACAAGAAGGTCGAGGCGGAGTTCACCCGCAAGCTCAAGAACGTCCAGAACGAGAAGGGCCCTATCCTCTTCAAGCTGGGCAAGGCGGACGTGGACCCGGCGTGCGACAAGACCATGCAGGAGATCGCCGACATCATCGCGGGCGTCCCGAACTACAAGGTGCGCGTGGACGGCCACACCGACAACAAGGGCAAGAAGGCCGCCAACCAGAAGCTGTCCGAGCAGCGGGCGGCGGCGGTGGTCACCTACCTGGTGAAGATCAAGAACGTCGATCCCAAGCGGCTGGCCTCGCGCGGGTTCGGCGACTCCCAGCCCATCGCAGACAACAAGACCGAGGAAGGCCGCGCCAAGAACCGCCGGGTGGACTTCACCGTCACGAAAATGTAGATCATGTCTTTAGAGGCCTCCGCCTCGGCGCAGCCCGCCGACATGTGGAAGGTCGGCGGGCTGTCGTTTTCGTCCCGGCTGATCCTGGGCACGGGCAAGTATCCCTCCCACGAGGTGATGCGGGCCTGCCACGAGGCGGGCGGGGCCCAGATGGTGACGGTGGCGGTGCGCCGGGTCAGCCTGGTCAGGGGCCAGCCGTCGCTCCTGGACTTCATTGACCGGGACCGGATCACCCTGCTCCCCAACACCGCCGGCTGCTACACGGCGAAGGACGCCGTCCTGACGGCCCGGCTGGCGCGCGAGGCGCTCGGGACGCCGCTCATCAAGCTCGAGGTCATCGGCGACCCGAAGACCCTCATGCCCGACGCGGCCGGGACCCTCGAGGCGGCGCGGGACCTGGTCGCCGACGGCTTTCAGGTCTTCCCGTACGTGCCGGACGATGTCGTGCTCTGCCGGCAGCTCGAGGCGCTGGGGTGCCCCGCGGTCATGCCACTGGCTGCGCCCATCGGGTCGGGGCTGGGGATCTGCAACCCGCACACCCTCCGGCTGATCCTCGAGGCGGTCAAGGTGCCGGTCATCGTGGACGCCGGCGTGGGCACCGCCTCGGACGTGGCGGTCGCGATGGAGCTCGGGTGCGCCGCGGTCCTGCTCAATACCGCCGTGGCGGGGGCGAAGGACCCCCCCGCGATGGCGCGGGCCATGCGGCTGGGGGTCGAGGCGGGGCGGCTGGCCTTCCGCGCCGGCCGGATCCCGCGCACCCCCTACGCCACCGCCTCCAGCCCCGTGACCGGGCTGGTCGGGAGCTAGGCGCCCGCGAGCTCGGGCGCGGCGGCCTCCAGGGCCTCGCGGACCTTGACGATTTCCGGCTCCGAATCGAACGGCGTCCGCACCCCCGTCACGACGCCGAAATACTCGACCGTGAGCGTCTCCGCGAAGTTCGCGGCGCGCAGGCCGGCCACGAGCGCCGGGAGGTCCAGCAGTCCCCTGCCGTAGGGCACCTGGGGGTTCTCCGGCGCACGCTCCGCGTCCCAGACGTGCACGTGGCCCGTATGCCGGTACAGCGGGCCCCACGTGTCCGCCAGGAACCCCTGGGAGAGCAGGTGCCCGGTGTCCAGCGTCAGGCGCACGCCGCGCAGGCCGTCCAGCAGCTCCGCCGCCAGCTTCGGCTCCTGGAAGATCGAGGGCGTATAGGTCTCGACGCACAGGGTGAGCCCGCACTCCGTCGCCAGCGCGTGGAAGTCCCGGAGCCGCCGGTACTCGACCAGTTCGTCCCCGGTCCCGGCGTGCACCGTCAGGACCGGCACCCGCATCCGCCGGGCCAGCTTGCACACCGCGTCGAACTGGCCGCGCTCGGAGAGCGACCCGACCTCGAGTCCCACGCTGAAGGCCGCGAGCTTCACCCCGCTGCGGCCCTCCGCCTCCTCAAGCTGCTCGAGCACCGGCAGCGGGTCGTGCAGGACCTGGTGCGGTTCCAGGTGCCCCCACCGGGGGTCATGGCTCATGACCAGGTCGGCGAACCGGAATCCCAGCTCGTGGATGCGGGTGAGCGCGCCCGTCAGCGGCAGCCCCTGGAACGGGAAGGTCGAGCAGGCCAGCCGCATCAGCCCGCAGCCCCCCGGCCGGACGCCGGCATGCACCGGGTGATGAACGCGAGGATCGTGTCGTGGATCATGGGATCATTCCACCGCAGGTCATTATGCCCCGTGCGGGGGACCGGGAGGAACTGCCGGGGTTCGCGGGCCGCGGCGAATACCATCCGCCCGAATGCGATCGGCGAGATGTCATCCGCCTCGCCGTGGATCACGAGGACCGGGCAGGTGACCCGGGCCAGGTGGTCGAGCGTCGCGTACTTGTCGCGGACCAGGAACTCCGGGACGAGCAGCCACGGGTAGTGCAGCCGGGCCATCCGGTACGTGGACGGGAGCGCCGCCTCGAGCACCAGCCCCGCGGCGGGAACCTCCCCCGCCAGCCGGGATGCGACGGCCGTCCCGAGCGACTGGCCGTAGACCACCGTCCGGGCCCCGGCGCCCCGCGCCGCCAGCCAGTCCCAGGCGGCCCGGGCGTCCCGGTACAACCCCGCCTCGGTCGGGCGCCCCCCGCTCTCGCCATAGCCCCGGTAGTCCACCGCCAGGAACGACAGCCCCGCGTGGTGGCACCCGGCCGCGATGTCGACGAAGTCCGCGAGGTTCGAGGCGTTGCCGTGCAGGTACAGCAGGACGGGGGCCGCCGCCCGTGGCGCCGGCACCCACCAGGCCCGCAGGCGCACGCCGTCCGCGGCGGTGAGGGTGAGCGCCTCGTATGCGAGGCGGGCCTGCGCGGGCGTGAACGCGTAGGTCCGCGGCGGGAAATAGAGGTAGGCCCGCTGGTTCACGACCATGGTCACCGCGACGGCAAGGTACCCCACCAGGGCCACCGCCAGGACCCCGCGCAGCAGGACGATGCGGCCTACCGGGTGACGCCGGCGAGCTTCGCGCCCCCGGCGAGCAGCCGGCGCGTGCGCGCCGGGGTCGAGGATTCCGCGTAGATCCGCAGCAGGGGCTCGGTGCCCGAGGCGCGGAAGAGGACCCAGGCGTCGTCGCCCAGGATGAGCTTGAGGCCGTCGCGGGTGTTGACCCGGGCCACCTTCTCGCCGGCGACCGCGCCCGGGGGCGAGGCGATCAGCCGCCGGAGCGACGCCTGCGCGGTGTCATGGTGCGCGTCGAGCCGGGCATACGCGGACGCGCCGAACTCGCGCAGCAGGTCCGCGATGAGCGCCGAGCAGGGCTTGCGGGCGTACGCCAGCATCTCGAGCGCGAGCAGGCCGATGTAGAGGCCGTCGCGCTCGGGGATGTACCCGCGGACCCCGACGCCACCGCTCTCCTCGCCGCCGATCAGGACGTCGCCGGACATCAGGCCCTTGCAGATGTACTTGAACCCGACCGGCGTCTCCTCCACGTCCAGGCCCTCGGCCCGCGCGATGCGGTCCAGCAGGTAGCTGCCGGACACCGTCTTCACGATCCGGCCGCGCTGGTGCTTCTGCCGCACCAGGTGGATGAGCAGGAGCGCGAAGACCAGGTGGGGGGTCACGAACCGGCCCCGCTCGTCCGCCAGCGCGACGCGGTCGCCGTCCCCGTCGGTGGCGATCCCGAGGATGGCCCGGGTCCGGCGCACCTCCGCCAGCAGCGCCCCCAGGTTCGATTCCACCGGCTCGGGCGCGTGCAGCCCGCAGAACAGCGGGTCCAGCCGGTCGTGGACCGCGCTGACCTTGAGGCCCGTGCCCGCCAGCACGCGGGCGAGGTGCCCCGCCTGCGCGCCGCCCATGGGATCGGACGCGACCGTGCCGCGCAGCCGGCGGATGGCGCGGACGTCCATCAGGCCGCGCAGGTTCCGGAGGTACGCGTCGGTGATCGCCACCCGCCGCACCGCCGGCCCGCGCCCGGCCTTGGGCGGACGCCGGCCCAGGGCGGCGACGATCGGTCCGACCACGTCGGAGTCCGGGGACCCGCCGAACCACGGCTTCACCTTGACGCCGCTGTAGGCCGGCGGGTTGTGGCTGGCCGTGATCATCAGCCCGGCGCCGTACTTCTTCCGGACGATCCACCACGAGACCGCGGGCGTCGGGGACGGGGCGGCGACCACGTCCACGCCGAAGCCGTTCGCGCCGAGCACCCCGGCCGCGGCCAGCGCGAACCGCTCGCCGCCGAACCGCCCGTCGTACCCGATGAGGACGCGCTGCCGCCGCTGCGGCGTGCGCACCAGCCAGTCGGCGAACGCCTGGGAGACGATCCGCAGCCGGTCCACCGTGAACCCGTCCGCGATGAGCGCGCGCCACCCGTCCGTGCCGAAGGCGATCCCGTGGGGCGTCATGGGGCGGGGGTTACTTGGGGGCGGGCGGCGGCGTGCCGGCCTCGCCGGGACGCGGGGGCGGCGCGGTGATCCGCTTGAGGAGCACCGGGATTTCCGGCTTGAGCGCGTCCAGCGAGGCCGCGCTTACGGAATCCGAGGCCGCCACGGTGCCGTCCGCCACGTTCACGAACGAGACGCCCAGCGAGTACCCGACGGCGGTCTTCTCCAGCCGGCTCACCACCACGGCCTGGAGGCGCAGGGCCCGGCCGAACCGCGTCCCGCAGTCGGCGTCCCCGCACGGGTCGAAGGCGAGCTGGGCCATGTCCTTGGCCGGGAACAAGTCATAGTCGCGGAGCTTCTTCACGTCCTCGCGCAGCCGGTCCGCGGCCCAGGACGCCTCCTCCTGGCTGACGCCCGCGCCCAGCGCCGGGAAGGTCACGCCCGTGACGATCCGCCCGGTGGCGGCCAGCGGCGCATCCAGCAGCGGCGCCACCTCGATCTCCCGCGCCTCGGTGTGGCCGGGCACGGCCGTGTCGCTCTGGGGCTTCTCGATGAACAGGCTCAGGAACGCGACCTTGAAGTTGATCGAGGAGCCGAAGCCGCCCGAGACGTACGAGACCCCCACCCGCAGCAGGTCGTTGCCGGTCATCCGCGCCGTGCCCACCAGCCCGATCTCGACCTCGGTGTTGGACTTCAGCGGCAGGTTGCCGCCCACCCAGGCGCCAGTCCGGATGAATTCGGGGGTCATGACCGGGTACGGCGTCGTGGCCAGCGGCTGCGCGTCGCCGGGCTTGCCGTTCTCCGTCCAGGAGGCCGCCGCGAAGTTGCGGAAGTTGACCTCCACGGCGGGCGTGACCCCCGCCACGTTCAGCGTCGTCTCCAGCCCCAGGGTGCCGAACAGGACCGCGCCGGGCTTCACGTCCTCCTTATAGAAGGTGTTGGCATCGGCGAACGGCGTGTTCGGATCCCAGCGCGCGTCCTTGGGCGTCGTGAACGAGAACGACTCGGTCCCCAGCGGCAGGCCGTACTCGACGTCGGCGTACAGGCGCTGGCCCGCGATCATCTGGATGCCCGAGATCGTCGGGGTCAGCCGGGCCACGCCGTCCCCGCCCGCGGGGGTCCCGTGGATGCCGTGCAGCAGCTTGATGAAGGACTCGTGCGAGGAGGCGGCGAGCGGGACCGTGATCCGCAGCGCGTCGCCGATCCACGTGCCCCCCGGCGGGTCGGCGTACCACAGCGCCAGCAGGGAGAGCGTCGGGTCCCCGATCCCCTTGCCGGCTTCCGCGTTCAGGAGCTCGGGGTGGAGCGTCGCGCGCGCGTACGCGGTCTGGTTGGCCTCCGGATCGTCCTTCACGAGGTAGCTCTTCATCTTGAAGGACCGGAAGTAGCCCGGGACGTAGATCGAGGCGTCCATGGATTTCAGGAACCAGAGCGACCCCAGCCCGTGGCCGGCGAGGATCCCGATCTCCGAGCTGGTGCCCGACCAGGAACTCTCCATCTTGTGCTGGCCGTCGGGGCGCGAGGGCAGCAGCGCCGACTCGCTGGACGTGTACGTGCCGAAGGCCGAGCCGTTGGCCGCCAGCATGTAGTAGGTCTTGCCGGGCGGGGCGGGCACGTACCGCGGGGGGACGGAGGCGGCCGCGGCGCCGGCCAGCCAGGCACAGGCGGTGGCGAGCGCGGCGCGGCAAAACATCGTCGCCATTGTAGGGGCGCGTCCCCCCCCCGTCAACGCGAGCGGGGCCGGGCCCGGGCCCCGAAAGACTATGTCCTGACGAGCTTTGCGAGCACTTCCACGTGCGGGGTGTGGGGGAAGAAGTCGTACGGCGTGGCCTCGGCCAGCCGGTAGGCCCCCTTGAGCTCCCGGAGGTCCTCCGCCAGCTTGCGGGGGTTGCACGAGACATACAGGATGACCGGCGGGGCGACCCGCAGGAGCTGGGCGGCCATCTTGGGGTGCATGCCCGCGCGGGGCGGGTCCAGGATCACGGCCCACTTGTCGGCGAGGAAGGAGAAGTTGGAGAACCGCCGCAGGAAGGTGAGGGAGTCCTCCGCCACGAACCGGGTGTTGGTGATCCCGTTGGCGGCCGCGTTGCGCCCCGCGTCCTCGACGGCGTGCGCGTCCAGCTCGATGCCGGTGGCCCGCGCCGCGGACCCGGCCAGCGCCAGCGACAGACCGCCGACCCCGCAGTAGAGGTCCACGAGGTGCGCCCAGCCCGTCCCGAGCAGGCCCCGGGCCTTGGCGATCAGCCCCTCCATCATCTCGACGTTGGGCTGGAAAAAGGCGTACGGGGAGAGGGTGAACGTGACCCCCGCGAGCCGCTCGGTGAACCAGGGATTGCCGAAGACGGTCCGGCGGATCTCGCCCACGGCGAGGTCGGCCTGCCGGTCGGTCACGCTCCACAGCAGCGAGGTCACACCCAGGGCCTTGAGCCGCGGGGCCAGCTCGTCCAGCGCGGCCTCGAAGGCGGGGAGGTCGCCGGGCACCGCCGTCACGAGGATGACCAGCAGCTCCCCGGTCCGCTTCCCCTGCCGCATCACGACGTAGCGCATCAGGCCCTGGTGGCGTCGCAGGTGGTACGGCGGCAGGGCGTGGTCCGCGGCCCACGTGCGCACCGCGGCCAGCACGCCCGGCACCGCCTCGCACATGAGGAAGCACTCCTCGAGGTTTACCACGCCGTAGAACCGCCCCTTCCGGCGCAGTCCGATCGCCACGCCGGGCGGAGCGCCCTCCTCGAGCTGGGGATCCCGCTCGAACCCGAACGCGAACTCCATCTTGTTGCGGTAGTACCACGGGCTGGCGCAGGGCACAATGGGCTTCAGCACGTCCAGGTGCTCCCCGAGCAGCACCCGCAGGTCCGCCTCCTTGGCCGCGACCTGCGCCTCGTACGCCTGGTCCTGCGTCGCGCACCCGCCGCACCAGCCGAAATGGCGGCAGCGCGCGGCGGACGACGGCGGCGAAAGCGTTTCGGGAAGGGTTTCGGCGGGGGACATCGCGACCCATGATATCATCGGCCCGTGGAGCAAGCGCTCGGGCCCGCCAGCCTTCTCGCGCAGGTCAGCACGCTCCGGTTCCCGCCGGCGTCCATCTCGCCCGCGCATTTCCGCGAGGTCTTCAACAAGCTCTCGGCGATCGGCACCTTCAACTTCCTGGTCGGCGCCGACAGCGTCGAGCTGGTGTCGCCGCCGGGCCAGTCCGGCGACCAGCTCAAGATCGGGCTCAACAAGGACACGATCCAGGTGAGCTTCGATCCGACCTCCAAGTCCGCGGAGTTCGCCGCCGAGGAGCTCGTCGGCATCATCAAGGAGATCGCGTCGGTCCTCCCCATCCCGGTCTTCATCCACCAGGTGCACGTTCTGCGCAAGACCATGCCGATGGCCGGCCAGCAGGACGCCCGGTCGTTCCTGGTGCGCGACGTGGTTCGCGTTCCCCCCGAGCGGATCGCGGAATGGAAGCGCGGGTTCGCGGCGGTCGGCGTGCGGTTCGTCTTCCCGCCCCAGCAGATGAACGAACTGTCGGCCTTCGACCTCAAGATCGAGTCGTTCCTGCCGGACCCGGGCAAGCTCTTCGTCGAGAACACCGCCAGCTTCCTGATGCCGATGCCGGCCGGCCAGTGGGACGTGCTCAAGAACAACCTGGCCGAGGCCAACCGGTTCCTCGACGAGTCCGCCCGCGCCCTGCTCTTCGGCCACCCGGCGCCGGACGCCTGAGCGGGACCATCCCGGAATCTTCAATCCCACTCCACGGAGGCACCCCATGACCGACCCCGGCACCGCGATGATGGCCGCCGCCCCGCTCGCCCCCGAACACCTGAACTACCTTGCCGTGCTCGCCGCCGGCGCGGCCAACTTCCTGCTCGGGGGGCTCTGGTACTCCCCCGTGCTGTTCGCCGCCCCCTGGATGAAGGCGGCGGGGCTCAACCCGAAGAAGATGGATATGTCGGGGGTGGGGCTGATGTACGCCGGCGCCGTCCTGACCAGCCTGGTGGTCGCGCTTTCCCTGGCCTACCTCCTGAAGCTGACCCATGCCGCGTCCGCCGTGGATGCCCTGCGGGTGGCCTGGACGTGCGTGATCGGGTTCGCGATCGCCACCGCGCTGGGCGACTACCAGTTCCTGCGCCGCAGCATGACGCTGTACGCCATCAACATGGGGCTCCACGTCGTGACCTTCACCGCCAGCGCCCTGATCCTCTCGGCCTGGCGGTAACTCCGGGCGGGCCTACACGCCCGCCCGCTGGACCTCGGTCAGGGCGGCGGTCAGGATGTCGAGCCCCTTCACCAGCAGGTCGTCCGGGAGGTTCAGCGGCGGCGTGAGCCGCAGCACCCGCTCGTCGTGGAGCGCCGCGCCGACCAGCAGCCCCAGCCGCTGACACGCGGCCACCACGGCGCGCGATCGCTCCACGGAGTCCAGCTCGACGCCCACCAGCATGCCCTTGGCGCGCACTTCCCGGATCGCGCCGGCTTCCCGCAGGCCCGCCAGGGTGAGTTGCACGACGCCGCCCTGCTCCGCGGCATTCTTCGGGAGGTCGTCGGCCAGCGTGGCCCGGAACGTCGCCAGCCCCGCCGCGCACGACACCGGGTGGCCGCCGAACGTGGTGAGGTGCGAGAGCGGCGGGTGGTCGGCCAGCGCCTCCATGATCCGGCGGGTGGCGAGGAAGGCGCCCAGCGGCAGCCCGCCGCCCAGCGCCTGGCCGACCACCAGGATGTCCGGCGCGACCCGCCAGTGTTCGCCCGCCCACAGCGCGCCCGTCCGTCCCAGCCCGGTCTGGACCTCGTCGAAGACCAGCAGCGCGCCGACCTCGTCGCACCGCTTGCGCAGCGCCGGCAGGAAGTCGTACGGGGGCACCCGCACGCCCGCCTCGGCCTGGACCGGCTCGACGATGACCGCCGCCGTCCGCTCGTCAATGAACGCCACCGGCTCCCCCCACCCGAACGGCATGAACCCGACCTCCGGGAGCAGCGGCTCGAACGGGGCGCGCAATTCCGGCACGCCCAGGACCGAGAGGGCCCCCAGCGTGTCGCCGTGGTAGCTCCGCTCGAAGGCGATGATCCGCTTCCGCCCCGTGACCTTGCGGGCGAGCTTGAGCGCGCCCTCCACCGCCTCGGCGCCGGAGTTCGCGAAGTAGACCTGCGCCTCGGGCATGGGCGCGGCCTTCGCCAGCGCCCGCGCGTACTCGACCTGCGCCTGCTGGACGTACTCCCCGTACACCATGACGTGGAGGTGGCGGTCGAGCTGGGCCCGGATCGCGTCCAGCACCGCCGGCGGCCGGTGGCCCAGGTTGAGGACCCCGATGCCCGCCAGCCAGTCCAGGTACCGGCGGCCCTGCGTGTCGGTGAGCCACGGCCCCTCGGCCGACGCCACCTCCAGCCCGGCGGGCTCCGGCGACGTCCCCGCCAGGTACTGGTGGAATGCCGTGACCAGGTCGCCCGGCAGCGGCCCCTGCGTCACCGCTCGATCCTCGACCAGCGCAGGAACCGGCGGAACGGCGAGGTGCCGCCGTGCGGCCAGGCCAGCGGGGGCGACTGGAGCGACCCGAGCTGGGTGAACCGGGTGAGGCCCAGCGGGACGAGCGCCTC
>CAYNUZ010000067.1:0-10812 GCA_964400385.1 uncultured bacterium
TCACGCTGCAGCCGCGCCCGGCCGGGGCCCGGCACCAGGCGCTGGGGCTCGGCCCGGCCGGGTGGACGCCTGCCGGCCCGCGGAGCTTCCGGCCGGGCGAGCACGTGCTGACGGTCCGGAACGCGGGCAGGTCACCCGCGGCCGTGGTCGTGGAGGACGAGGCGTGGACCGATACGGCGGCCACCGCGCTCCTCGTCACCACCATGCAGGAGTTCCGGGACCTGTTCTCCTCGGAGGTCCTGTCGCCCCACCACCGCGTGGGGGTGAAGCAGATCACGCTCCTTTTCTCGGACCTCAAGGGGTCCACGGCCATGTACAACGTGATCGGGGACGCGCCGGCCTTCGGGCTGGTGAGCAGCCACCTGGTGTTCCTCGCGGACAAGGTCCGGCGGCACGGTGGCGCGGTGGTGAAGACCATCGGGGACGCCATCATGGCGGCGTTCCCCGCGCGGGGGCGGGCCCTGGCCGCCGCGCTGGAGATGCAGCGGGACATCGCGGGGTTCAACCGGGAACGGAAGGCGGCGCAGCCGCTGGTCCTGAAGCTGGGCCTGTACGAGGGGCCCGCGATCGCGGTGACGGCCAACGAGGTCCTCGACTACTTCGGGACGACGGTGAACCTCGCGGCCCGGATCCAGAACGAGAGCGCGGGCGGGGACATCATGGTGCCCGCGTCCTTTCTGGCGGATGCCGCCGTCCGGGGCGCCCTGAAACGGCAGCAGGTGAGGGTCCGTCCCGCGGTCCGGCGCCTCAAGGGTTTTGACGCGCCGTTCCGGCTGGCGCGACTGACCCGGCCCGGCTGGGGGGCCTGACCCGCCCGCGGGTGCGCGGCCCCGGGATGGGATAGGATGGTCCGGATCGAATTTACCGGGAGGGCACCATGGCGGATCGCGTGAAGGTCGGCATCATCGGGGTCGGGCAGATCGGCAAGTCGCACGTCAACACCTACAAGAACCTGCCCAACGCCGAGATCGTGGCGGTGGCGGACGTCAACGAAGAGGAGGCGAAGCGGGTCGCCGACACCGTGGGCGCGAAGCACGTCTTCAAGAACTTCCGCGACCTGCTGAAGATGGACGAGATCAAGGCGGTGGACGTCTGCCTCCACAACAACTTCCACGCCCCGGTCTCGATCGCGGCGATGGAGGCGGGCAAGGACGTGTACTGCGAGAAGCCGCTGGCCGGCAGCTATGCCGACGCGCTGGCGATGCTCGCGGCGCGCAAGCGCACCGGCCGCCGCCTGATGATGCAGGTGGCCACCGTCTTCAGCAAGGAGACCAAGGCCGCCAAGCGGCTGATCGACGCGGGGGAGCTGGGCAAGCTCTACTACGCCAAGTCCTCGTCGTACCGCCGGCGCGGCCGGCCGTACGTGGACGGGTACGGGACGTCCAACTTCGTCCGCAAGGAGATCGCCGCGGGCGGCGCGCTCTACGACATGGGGATCTACCACATCGTCCAGATGCTCCACCTGCTCGGCAACCCGGAGGTCCTCACGATCTCCGGCGCCACGCATGCGGAGGTCCCGATGTACGAGGACCGGCGCAAGAGCGGGCAGTGGAGCGTCGAGGAGCTGGGCGTCGGGTTCGTCCGGCTGGCCGGCGGCATCAGCTTCTACCTGGAGGAGGCCTGGGCCATCAACCTGGGCGGCACCGACGGGTCGAAGGTGGCTGGCTCCAAGGGCGGCATCTCGCTCAGCCCCTTCCGGTTCCACACCACGCAGGGCGACATGGAGATGGACGGCGAGTTCGACCTGGACAGCGCCGACACCCGCTGGCACCGGTGCATCGAGAACTACGACGCATGGGACTCCTGCCAGGCGCACTGGCTCGCGGTGCAGCAGGGGCGCGTGGAGCTCGTGGACACCGCGCTGCTGGGCGCGTCCATGATGAAGATCGCGGAGGGCATCTTCCTCTCGCAGAAGCTCGGCCGGGAGGTCACGCCCGCCGAGGTCGAGAAGGCCTCCGTCTCCACCGCGCTCAAGGACGTCTGACGCACGGGCCCGCCGCCCCGCGAACGGGGACGGCGGCGTCCGCTAAAATGGGGCATGGACCAGCCGGGCGGGAACGCCGTGGTGGATGTCGCCCGCGAGGAGGCCCGCGCCCAGGCTGACCTGGCACGGGAGATCGCGCGCCGCCGGACGTTCGCGATCATCAGCCACCCGGACGCCGGCAAGACCACGCTGACCGAGAAGCTCCTCCTGTATTCCGGGATGATCCGCACCGCCGGGATGGTGCGCGGCCGCAAGGGCGGGAAGGGCGCCACCTCCGACTGGATGACGATGGAGCGGGAGCGGGGCATCTCGATCACCGCGTCCGCCATGCAGTTCTCCTACAAGGACGCGGTCCTGAACGTCCTCGACACCCCCGGTCACCAGGACTTCTCCGAGGACACCTACCGGACGCTGATGGCCGCGGACAGCGCGGTCATGGTGATCGACGCCGCGAAGGGCGTCGAGGCCCAGACGCGCAAGCTGTTCGAGGTCTGCCGGCTCCGCAAGACCCCCGTCCTGACGTTCATCAACAAGATGGACCTGCTGGGCCGCGAGCCGCTGGACCTCATGGCCGAGATTGAGCAGGTGCTGGGCGTCCACGCGGCGGCGCTGAACTGGCCCGTCGGGATGGGCCGCGAGTTCGCGGGCGTGGTGGACCGGCGGGCGGGGGACGTCATCGCGTTCTCGAAGGTCTCGGTGGCGGGGGCGCTGCGGGCCGCGGTGGACCGGCTGCCGCTGGACGGGCTGGTCGGGGAGGGTCGCGCCACGGCCGAGGTGGTGGCCCAGGCCCGGCACGACCTCGACCTGCTGGAGGCCGCGGGGAACCCGTTCTCGCGCGAGGCGCTGCTCCGGGGCGAGGTGACCCCGGTGTTCTTCGGGTCGGCGCTCACCAACTTCGGCGTCGAGCCGTTCTTCGACGACTTCATCGGGCTGGCGCCCGCGCCGGGCCCCCGCGCGGCCGACGGCCCCGCCGGGGCGCCGGTCATGCTCGACCCCGTCGCCTCCCCGTTCAGCGCCTTCATCTTCAAGCTGCAGGCCAACATGGACAAGCGGCACCGGGACACCCTGGCCTTCATGCGCATCTGTTCCGGCCAGTTCGACCGGGACATGGTGGTCAAGCACCACCGCACCGGCCGGGACGTGCGCCTCGCCCGCGCCCAGACGATGGTGGCGCGGGAGCGCAACCAGCTCGAGGTCGCGTACCCCGGCGACATCGTGGGCGTGATCAGTTCCGGCCAGTTCGCCATCGGGGACACGCTCTCGGCGCGGGGCGGGTTCGACTTCCGGCCGCTGCCCGTCTTCCCGCCTGAGGTCTTTGCCGAGGTCCGGCCCGCGGACGTGGGAAAGCGCAAGTCGTTCGACAAGGGGCTCGACCAGCTCACCCGCGAGGGGACGATCCGGATCCTGCGGCGGTTCAACGACCCCGGCCACCGGCCGATCGTGGCGGCCGTGGGCCGGCTCCAGTTCGACGTGCTGGAGTACCGGCTCAAGGACGAGTACGGCGTCTCGTGCGTGGTGGAGACGCTGCCGTACACGTGCAGCGCCTGGCTCACGGGCGATCCCGCCACGCTGCGGTCACTGGACGCGTCGCTGGTGACGCTCGACCTCCTCGACCGGCCCATCGTCCTCTTCACCACGGAGTGGGCCAAGCAGTGGCTGGTCCGGGAGAATCCCGGCCACACCCTGGTGGCGTTCGGGTGACCGCGATGCGGCTGTGCGCGACCAGCGTGATGCTCCCCAGGTGGACGCTGGACGAGACGTTCGACCGGCTGAAGGTGGCGGGGTTCGCCGGCATCGAGCTGCGGGTCCGGCCGAATCCGGCGGACCCCAACGAGGCACCCTCGTTCTGGGGACGGCATCTTTCGGCGGTGGGCCCTGAGAATGTCATGGAACGGGTCCCCGCCATTCGCGCCGCGGCGGCCCGGACCGGCCTGAACGTGGTGGCGCTCTCGCCCCGGGTGGACCTGGCGGACCACGCCGGGACCGACCTGCTTTTCCGCGCGGCCGTAGCCATTGATCCCGCCGCGCCGCCCATGGTCCGGATGGACCCGCCGCGGTATGACCGGGAGAAGCCGTACCGCCCCCAGTTCGACAGCGTGCGGCAGCTCTTCGCCGGGGCGTGCGAGCGCGCGAAGCCGTTCGGGGTGAAGATCCTCTACGAGGTCCACACCGGCACCGTCGCGATGTCCGCCACCCGGGCCGCGACCCTCCTGCAGGGGCTGGATTCGGCGCGGATCGGCGCGATCTACGACATCCCCAACATGACCCGGGTGGGGCTCGAGGACCCCCGGCAGGGGATGGACGCGCTGGGACCGTACCTGGCCCACTGCCACATCGGGGGATCACGCCCGGCCTGCAAGCCGGGCGGCGCGGGCCAGCGGGACGAATGGACGTGGGAGTTCTGTTCGCTCCAGCAGGGGGTGGCGGACATCCCCGCGATCCTCAGGGACTTCCGCCACGTCCGCTACGGCGGCTGGCTCTCGCTCGAGGATTTTTCACCGGGCGACGACGCCGAGAAACTCCGCGGGCAGGGGGCGTGGCTCACCGCACTGCTGGCCTGAGGCCGCGCCGCCGGCGCGCCGCCTCCGCCGCCCGGCCCCGGTGGCAAGAGGCGCGGCGTGTCGCCGCCGGAGTCGGCCTCGCGCTGGCCGCGGTCCTGTGCCTTCCCTTCACGCTGGTGGCGGGCCTCCGGAACGGGACGCCGCTGACCGCGGACTACCGGCTGGCGGAGGAGGATTTCGCCCATCCGCGCCTGCGGCTGCTCCGCGCGGGGGAGCACCTCGACGCGGTCGTCGCCGGCGCCCCCTCCCAGTTCGCCACCATCGTCCGGCTGCGGGCCTGGACGCACCGCCAGTGGGTTCCCGCGAGGCGCTTCTACTACCCGAGCTGGGATGCCGTCGAGATCCTCCATCTTGCGCGCACCGACCGGAACCGCGGGTTCTGCGCGCAATACGCGATCGTCCTCCTCCAGGCCTGCCAGTCGCTCGGGCTCCACGCGCGGTATGTCGAGATGCCCGGCCATTGCTGCGTCAGCGTCTGGTCGGACGACTTCAACAAGTGGGTGCTCATGGACCCGTACCACGACGTCCATTACGAGCGGGAAGGGCGCCCCCTCGGGGGCCGGGCGCTGTGTGAGGCGTTCTGGACCGGGGAGGAAGCGGGGATCCTGCGGGTCGGGTCCGACGGGTACCGGGCCCCGGTGAGCCACGGCGAGATCGCGGCCTTCCGGACCATCGCCATCGACACACGGGCGGACCAGCTCAGCGCGCCGATGCTGGCCTGGTGGCACGGCGCGGCGCGGCGGCTGGTCCGCGCCGCCGACTACCACGCCTATCCCCTGGTGGGGCGGGACCTCTTCGCCTTCTGGCGTCCCCAGCTGGTCTGGAAGGGCCCGCTCGTCAAGGCGAGTCCGCCCGGCGCCATGACCACCGCCCGGATCGAGGATTTCCAGTACCGGGAAAACCAGACCATCCTCACGGTGCGTCCCTTCCACGGGCGGGACCGCGCCCTCGGGATCGACCTGGCCGCGGTCAATGCGTCCACCTGTTCCGGATTCCTGGTCCGGGACGACCACCGGGACTGGCATCCGGTGGACGGGAGCCGTGTCACGTGGACCCTGGTCCCGGGCGTGAACCGGCTGCACGGGCGGATCCGGACCCGGGACGGGTGGTTGGGCCCGGAAAGCTCCGTGACCGTCTGGCGGTGGCCCGGCCTGGCGGGCGTGCCGGGCTACTTCTTCAGCAGCAGGTAGACCGGCGACTCGTCGTACCGCAGGTGCACGTGGCCGTGGTTGGCCACGGGCCGGGGCAGCCGGGCTTCCTTCTCCCCGGTCGCCATCTTCGTGAGGCCGGCGACGGTGTAGCCCTCCAGGTCGAGGTCGAGGTGGCCGCGCAGGCCCGATCCGGTCGGGGACCACACCGCGATCGCCACCTGCGCGGGCCCGTCCCGGTGGACGAACCGGTACGCATACACCTTCCCCGGCACCTCCGCGACCACCCGGTCGAACCGGCAGTCGCCGAGCGTCCGCAGGAGGTGGCCCACGGCCCAGTACGACGGCTTGGGGACCCAGTTCCGGGTCAGCCCGGCGCCCGCGTGCAGTCCGGGGTGGTCCTCGTCGTTGAAGAAGTAGATGAACGCCTTGCCGACGCCCAGCCGGGCGAAGACGAGGAAGGATCGGACGAGGTATTGGGCCTGCTGGAGGTCGGTCACGCCGATCCACTTGCTCTCCTCGTTCCCCGGAGGCATCTTCTTGGTGCTGCAGTCCCACCCGAATTCCGTGACCCAGACCGGCTTGCCCGCCGCATGCGCGTCGCGCCAGGCCAGCAGGTCCCGCACATCGTTGAGATACGGGATCGCGGGATCCTCGGGGTACGACCGCCGCCACGTGGGCCAGCCCTCCGCCTGCGCGTAATCGTGAATGTTCAAAGCGTCGTAGAGATCGTCCAGCCCCTCCAGGCAGGCGACGCTCCGGGCATACTCGCCGCTGCGGGAGGTCGTGAGCGCGCAGGGCAGGATCATCAGGCGGGGATCGCCGGCGCGCAGGCCCCGGGCCATCGCCGTGAAGACCGCGCGGTACCGGGCGTCGTCGTGCTTGCCGGGCTCGTTGCCGACCTCCGCGGAAGCCACGAGCGGGGTGGCCGAGGAGGGCCCGAACGCCCGGGCGAACGTCTCGCCGTAGGCCCGGGCCGCCGGACCGGGATCCGGCCACGTGTCCGGCATGAGCATGTCGAACATGAGGCAGGCGTCCGTGGTGAACCCCTCGTTCCGCCACGATCCGTAGACGGCATGCCAGTCCACCCCGTTCCTGGCGAGCGGGAAGGGCGGCGGCACGACCGGGGGATTGCCGGTGTCCCAGTCCATCGGGTGGTAGTCGCGCACCTGCAGGACCGCGGACTTGTAGAGGGCGGGGCGGAACTGGACGGTGTGGCCGTTGACCCCCATGAACTCCCGCAGGAGCGGGGCCGGGGCCTGCGCGGCGGCGGCGCCCGCCATCAGCAGGGCGGGGAGCGCCGGGAAAAGGCGCGCCACCGGATCAGAGCCCCCCGACCGCCGCCAGCCAGGACCGGGCGATGAGCGCGTGGCCGGCGGCGGTGGGATGGACGCCGTCGTACGCCCACTCGGCCGGGGGCCGGGCGGCGGACGCCTCCGCGAACAGGCCGTCCAGCGGCACCAGGATCGCCCCGAACTCGACGGCCAGTCCCCGCACCGCCTCGATCTTGGGGTCGAGGTCCTCCCGCCAGGCCAGCCGGTCCGGCGGGTGCGGAACCACGAACGGCTCCATCAGGACGAGCCGGGCGCCGGCGGCGCGGGCCCGGCCAAGGAGATCGCGGTATCCCGCCGCGTAGGCTTCCGCCGTCGTGGGGTCGTTGGCATCGTAGCGCCGCCAGACGTCATTGATGCCCACGAAGACCGTGAGCCAGTCCGGCTTCAGGTCCAGGCAGTCCGGCTGCCACCGGGCCCGCAGGTCCTTGACGCGATCGCCGCTGATCCCCCGGTTGAGGAACCGGACCCGGCGGCCGGGATGGGCGGCGGCGAACCATGCGGCCGCGTGCGCCACGTACCCCGCGCCGAGGTCGTCCGGCTGGTCGCGCTTCCGTCCGCAGTCCGTGATGCTGTCGCCCTGGAAGAGGACGGTCTGCCCGTCGAGCAGCAGGGGAGGGCTGGTCGTCATCCTGCCGGGGATTATATGGTAGAAAATGACATGGCGACCACCTCCCCCCTGCGCGTCGGGCTCCACCTTTACACCGTCCGGGACGACATGAAGCGGGACCCCGAGGCGACCCTCCGCGCAGTCGCGGCGATGGGGTACCGGGCGGTCAGCGGCATGGGAACGCCGGGCGGCCGGTCCCCCGCGGAGGCGCGCACGTGGGCCGGCGGGCTCGGCCTCGCGCTCGCGGTGGAGCACGTCAGCCTGGAGGAGATCGAGCAGAAACCCGCCGCGGCGCTCGACCGTATCGGCGGCATGGGCGTGGCGCACGCCACGCTGGCGTGGATCAACGAGGACCGGCGGAAGACCGCCGCGGACATCGCCGCGCTGGCCGCCATCCTGAACGGGTTCGGCATGACGTCCGCCGCCCGCGGCATCCGGTTCCAGTACCACAACCACGACTTCGAGTTCCGGCCGGTCGAGGGCCGGACGTACTTCGACCGGCTGCTCGAGGCGACCGATCCGGCGGTCGTGGGCGTCCAGCTCGACGTGGGCTGGGTCCAGCGGGCGGGGGAGGATCCCGTGGCGTGGCTGCGGCGGCTGGGGGCGCGCGTGCGGACCATCCACCTCAAGGACACGACGGCCGGTCCCGCGGGCCGCTGGGCCGAGGTCGGGCGCGGGATCCTGGACGTGAAGGGGGTCCTCGCGGCGTCTCGCGGGATCGGGGTCGAGTGGGCGCTGGTCGAGCAGGACACCTGCGACCGGCCGCCGCTCGAGAGCGCGAAGCTCAGCTTCGACTTTCTGCACGGCCTCGGCGCCGCCTTTTAACCCGCCACGGCCGGTCCTGCCGCCCCGCTGACCAAGCCCGCCCACTGGGGCGGACCCGTGTTCGTGCTCGCCGCGGCGGCGGTCCTCGGGCTGGGGACGCTGCGCCTCCTCCTCCACGCCGGGTATGCGGTCCGGGGCGACGCGGGCCGGCTCTGGCTCACCGCCGCGGCCGTGGAGCGGTACCGCCTCCTGCCGTACGGCCTGGCCCTCGTCCTCGCCGTCCTCTCGTACCCGCGGATCTCCGACTTCAAGCTGACCTTCCTGGTCGTCTCGGCGGCGTGCACCGGCGGGGCGGAGGCGCTGCTGGGGCAGCCGGCCTGGGGCGGCCCGGTGCGGTGGCTGCTCGGCCCCGCCAACGGGTCGGAGGGGCTGGTCTTCGACCTGGTGGGGGGCGTCAACCTCCTCGTTGCGACGCTGCTGCCGGACGTCCAGCGCAGCTCGCTGAGCTGGGAGCTGTCCGGGGGGGTTGCGGTGGCGGAGCTGGCCGGGCTGGCGGCCATGAGCCGGTCCCTGCTCCCGTGGCTGGCGGACCACAACCTGCTGTTGGGACACGAGTTTCCCCTGGTGGGATACGTCCTCCTGCTCTCGGCCGCCGCCGCGTTGCTGTCCCGCCGGTTCGCCCTGCGCAACTACGGGCTGGGCGGTGGCATCGCCGGCCTGGCGCTCCTCGGCCCCGCGGTCCGGGCGCTGCGCGGGTCGCCGCTGGATCCCGCCTGCACCATCGCCCCGGGCCTCTACCTGCTCCTGGCCGTCGTCTACGTCTGGTCGGTGCGGCTGCGGTACCGGGTCAGTTACGACCCCCTGATGCAGATCTACAACCGCGCGCACTGCGACGACATCCTGGCCGCCGCGGAGGGGGGGCGGGGCGCCCGCAGCCTGGCGGTGGCGATGCTCGACGTGGACCACTTCAAGGAGCTCAACGACCGGCACGGGCACGCGGCCGGCGACGCGGTCCTGCACCGGGTCGCGCAGGCGGTCCGGCGGGCGGGCCTGCCGGAGGGCACCTGCTGCCGGTACGGCGGCGAGGAGATCATCGTGTTCCTGGAGGGGGTCGCGCCGCCGGCGGCGGAGAAGACCTTCGAGCGCATGCGGCGGGCGGTGGAACACCTCGGCATCCCCCACGGGGGGCGGGCGATCCGGACCACGGTCTCGATCGGATGGTCCTTCGCGCCGGCCGGCTCGACCCGCCCGGCCGCGGAACTGGTCGAGCGGGCGGACCGGGCGCTCTACCGCGCCAAGGCGGAAGGGCGGAACCGGGTGGTCGCCGGATGACCGGGGTCCTGGCCCTCCTGTTGGCGGCGGGCGCCGCCGTTCCGGCTCCTGCGCCTGTCTCCTCCCCTCCGGTGTTCCGCGAGGCCGCGTTCGACCTGCTCCGGTGGTCGCACACCGTGGAAGGCTTCGGTGTCCACCACTGGGCGGACATGACCGCGGCGGCGGGGGAGTTTGCGGCGCTGCACCTCACCCGGATCCGGGTCACGCGGGACTGGACGACCTGGGAGCAGATGCGGTCGCTGCGCGCGACCACGGACGCCCTCGGCATCCGGTGGCTGTACGTGCTCTGGAACCCGCCCGACCGGTTCCTCGGACCCGACCGGACGCTGCGCGACGTGGACGGGTTCGCGCGCCACTGGCTCGAGACCGTCCGCGAGCTGGAGGCGCACGGGTGCCGGCCGCACGACCTCGACCTGGTGAACGAGCCGGACTGGAACGGGGTCCCGCCCGCGGTCTACGCCAGGCTGGTCACGGCGGTGCGCAGCCTGCTCGACGGCGCGGGGTACGGCGACATCGGGATCGCCGGCCCGGGCCTGACCAGCGTCGGCGACGACAACGCGCGGCGGTACCTGGACGCGCTGGACGCCCCCGCGCTCCGGGCGCTGTCCGCCTTCGCGACCCATGCGTGGGAGGACCGCACGGCGGACGGCGGGGGCAGCGCCGCGATCACCGACGCCCGGGCCGCGGCCTTCGTCGGGCTGTGCCGGGCCCGCGACGCGGCCAAGCCGGTCTGGTACACGGAGTACGCCACCCGGCAGGACCGGTTCCACGGCCTGGCGTATCCCGATGCCGACACCGGGAGCCACGACTTCGACGCGAGCTGCACGATGGCCTACGCGGCCCGGGTCTACGAGAACACGCTGGCGATCCTCACCCGCGGCGCCGCGATCCCGTTCTACTGGTGCTCGGGGGAGTATGCGGGCAAGCCCAAGCAGTGGGGATACCTCCGGTCCGACGGCACGCGCAAGCCGGTGTACTGGGCGCTGTGGGCGCTGTACGGCAACCTCCGGCCCGGCGCGCGGGTGGTGGTCCCGCTCCCGTCCACCGGGTGGCCGACCTTGCACTTGCTTGCGTCGATGCA
>CAYNUZ010000068.1:0-10354 GCA_964400385.1 uncultured bacterium
GGCGGCGGGGTGCGGGTGACCGCGCCGGGCATCGTGTGGTGGCCCGGCCGGCTGCCCGCCTCGGCGTCGGCCACCGGCACCGAGCTGGCCATGCTCTTCGCGGCCGCCGTCCAGGAGCTGGGCGGCATCGAGGCCCGGATCGTGGAGATCGAGTCCAACCTGGTCGAGGCCCGGCGCTGGGAGTCGGCCGCCCGGATCGAGCAGGCGCGGATCGAGCAGCGCCTGCATGGCCGGATGGGCGAGCGCGAGAGCCTCGAGCAGACCGCGGCGGAGTCCGCGGGGCTGGTGGAGCGCCTGCGCGTCGAGATGCGCGACCTGGCCGCGGGGCTGGCCGCGCGGCAGGAGGAGCTCAAGGGCCGGGACGCCGAGCGGGAGGCGGAGCGGCGGCGGCAGGACGAGGCCACCGGGCAGCTCCTGGCCGCCCAGGACGAGCTGGCCCGGGTGCGCGGGCAGCTCGGGAGCCTGGAGGACGAGCTGGAGGAGGCGCGGCGCGGCCTGGAGACCCGGCAGCAGCAGGTCCTGGAGAGCGAGGGGCGCGCCGCGGAGGCCCGCACCCGGTTCGAGCTCGTCAAGCACGACTTCGCGGCCGAGTTCGGGGGGGAGCTGACGAAGCTCGAGGAGCTGGCCACCCAGCCGCTCTCCGACGACGAGACCGCCCAGCTCCAGAAGCTGGAGCGGAAGCTCGAGGACATGGGGCAGGCGGTCAACCTGCTGGCGCTCGACGAGTTCACGAGCCTGCAGGAGCGGTACGCGGACTACCAGAAGCAGATCGAGGACCTGCGCAAGTCCCGCGAGTCCCTCCAGCGCGCCATCTACCGGCTGGACCGGGAGTCCGAGCGCCGGTTCGAGAAGACGTTCGAGACCATTCGCGAGAACTTCCACGTGATGTTCCGCCGGCTCTTCGGCGGCGGGGAGGCTGACCTGCGGCTGGTCGAGAACGAGGAGCAGGAGCGCGGCATCGAGATCGAGGCCAAGCCGCCGGGGAAGCGCACGCAGTCCATCGCGCTGCTGTCGGGCGGCGAGCGGGCGCTGGTGTCCACCGCGCTCCTGTTCTCGCTCTACATGACCAAGCCGTCACCGTTCTGCTTCCTCGACGAGCTGGACGCCCCGCTCGACGACGCAAACACGGACCGGTTCATGAAGATCCTCAAGGAGTTCAGCGGCCAGACCCAGTTCGTCATGATCTCCCACAACAAGCACACGATGGAGATGGTGGACAGCCTGTACGGGATCACGATGGAGGAGCCCGGCGTCTCGAAGGTGGTCTCGGTCAAGCTCAAGACCCTGCCGCAAGCCGCCGCCCGCGTCTGAACACGGCGATGCGGCTCGCGAGGCCGCTCGCCACCCCCCGCCTGCGGCTCCGCGAGTTCACGGCCGGCGACCTGCCCGCCCTCATCGCCCTGGCCCGCGAGGCCGACATCTGCGCCACCTGGGGATGGGACCTGCCGGTCGAGAAGGACGCGGGGGAGTTCCTGGCCGCCGCCCTGGCGGCGCAGGAGGCGCCGGACCGCGCCCGGTACGACTTCGCGATCACGCTCGGGGAGGCGGGCCCGGTGATCGGCGACTGCGAGCTGGGCCGCACCCCCGGCGGCACGGACGCCGAGATCGGGTTCTGCATCGCCGCGGCGCACCGGCGGCGGGGGCTGGGGACCGAGGCGGCCCGTGCGCTGATCGCCTTCGGCCTCTCCCTGCCGGGCATTGACCGGGTGGTCGGGCTGTGTGCGCAGGGCAACGAGCCGTCGTTCGGGACGATGGCCCGGGCGGGGATGCTGGTGGAAACCCAGGGGCAGTTCCGGAACGAGCAGACCGGCCTGTCGGTCAACGCGTGGCTGATGGCGGCGCGGAAGGAGGCGTGGGCGGCGTGAGGGCGCGGTGGCGCGCGGCCGCGGCGCTGGCCGGGATGGCGTGGCTGGCCGCCGGGTGCGCCGCGATGCTCCGCGATCCGGACGCGCGCCTGCCGAGCCCGTACGGGGAGGGCGAGGTGAAGTGGAAGGGGCGCACCGTCACCGCGCCGCGCGGGATCCTCGTCCTGAAGTTCCGCGACGAGGTGGGCCCCGACCGCCGCGACGTCGTCTACCGGCTCTTCCAGCTCCGGTCCGCCCGGAGCGCCTACCTGCCGGCCGAGGAGGCGGTGCAGGTGATCTTCCCGGACACCTGGCAGCAGGCGCTCGACGACCTGTTGCGCCGGCCCGAGATTGACTGGGTGCATCCGGACCTTCCGTCCGACGACCTGTGACCTGACGGAAAACCGGGGGTAAAACCCCGGCCCCGCAAGACTTTTGCCGCGCCGGCAGGCCGCCCGGCGGGGCCTTCCCGGCTACACTGGGTGGCAAGGGCGGGGGGCTCCGGGGGGCGCATTGGGACGACGTACAACGCCGAACAATTCCGTGGAATCGCGGGCATGACCGGGCCCGTATTCCGCCGGGGGCTCCTGCTCCTCGCGGTCCTCGCCCCCCTCCCCGCCGCCGCGGAAGTCTTCAATCACGAGGGCCGGATCCTGCCCCCGGCGCCGGCGCTGACCTCGACCCTGATGTTCAACACCCTCCAGGCCGACCAGTATGTTTCGACCATGCAGGTCTTCCCGGTCACCAGCGCCTGGAACGAGGACATTTCGTCCCGTCCGCTCGATCCCAACAGCGCGAACATCATCCTGGACATGGGGAAGGGCACCGACCCCTACCGGGTCAACGACGAGATGGCCTTCATCCTCACGCCCGCGACCCAGCCTACGACCTCGGTCTACTTCTGGGGATATCCCGACGAGTCCGACCGGGTTCCGGGGGACAGCTACGACTGCGTCGCCAGCTCGAGCACCTCGGTGGCCGGGTCCTGGCCGGTGCCGGCGAACCAGCCGGTCGAGACCTGGCCGAAGAACGGGCTGGACGTCTATGCCTGGCAGGTGGGGCCGATCGGCGGGGACCGGCACTCGATCACCATTGACCCGGTCAACGGGTGGAACTACGAGACGTGGAACTTCTCGCGCAACGCCACGCTCAACCGGTTCGAGGCCTCCAACGGCGCGATCTTCGACCTCAAATCCAACACCATGCGGTGTTCGGGGTGGACGTCGGGGGATGCGGGCGGCCTCAGCATTTTCGCCGGAACGATCCGGTACGACGAGTGCCAGCGGGGCATCGTGGAGCACGCGATCCGGATCATCGTGCCGAAAAGCAAGGCCGCCTTCCTGTATCCGGCGACGCATTCCGCGGCCAGCAGTCCCACGGTGGACAGCCCGGGCATGGGCTGGCGCGTCCGGCTCAAGGCCTCGTACGTCATTCCCGCCGGGTGGACGAAGGAGGCCAAGGCGGTGGCGGCCGGGATGAAGAAGTACGGGGGGATCATCGCGGACAACGGGTCGTTCTTTTCGGCCTCGTGCGACGGCGACCCCCGGTTCCCGGCGGGGTTCTACACGGACCTGATGAGCCTGACCCTGTCGAATTTCGAGATCGTGACCAACACGACGGCGGCCGGCGGCCCGCGTACCCCGGGCGTGATGCCGTCGGTCACCGTGGGCCCCGACCGCACCATTCCGCTGGGCGGCACCGTCGGCCTGAGCGCCACCGTGGTGGACGCGAACGGCGCCCCGCCCGCCGTCCTGGGCTGGACGCACACGAACACCGCCAACTACCCGTATCCCGACTACACCCCGCCCGGCACGGTGACCTTCACCTCGACGGTCACCGCGTTTACCTCCGCCACGTTCAGCGGCCCGGGGACGTACCTCCTCCAGGCGAAGGTCACCGACAAGCTGGCCGTGGACGACGGGACCCGGCTGTACGCGTACGACGCGCTGTACGTCACCGTCCTGCCCACCGCCGCGCAGCTCGTGGGGTCGCTGGCCGTGACCCCGATCAGCGTGGTCACGGGGTCCACCTTCCGGGTCGTCCTGACGGTGACGAACACCGGGATCGCCAACGCGTCGAACCTCGGGTTCTCCGGGTTCACGATCACCGGCACGGGGGGCGCGACCCTGGTGGCGGGCCCGACCCCGCTCATGCCCTTCGCCGGCCCGCTGGCGCCCGGCGCGGCGGTGACCTTCACGTGGACGTACACGGGGAGCCTGCCGGGCACGGTGTATTTCAGCGGCAGCGCGTACGGCACGGACGCGGTCTCCTCCAAGGTCATGTACACCCCGGCGCTGGTCTCCAACGGCGAGGTCATCACCGACCCCTTCACGGTCCTGCCGTCGGTCAAGGTGGACCACTTCGGGTACCGGATCAACGACGCCAAGATCGCCGTGGTGAACGCCAATCCCGGCGCCTCCGCGGAGGTCCACCGGGCCTCCGACGGCGTCATCGTCTACCGGATCCCCGCGGACGGCGGCAGCATCACCAGCATGGGGCTCGACCCCAACGCGAACGAGAACGTGTGGCAGGTGAACTTCTCGGGGTTCACGACGCCGGGGTCGTACTACCTCAAGGTCCCGCTGCTGGCGGGCAACTCGTACGTCTTCGACATCCAGGAGAACGTCTACAACCGGGTCGGGTACGCGATGCTCAAGGCGCTGTACTCGCAGCGGTGCGGCGTGACCCACCCGCCCGCCTACATGGGCGTCTGGGCGGACGTGGGGGGCGGGGCGTGCCATACCTCCGACACGGCCTGCCAGCACAACAACACGGATGATCCCGTGGCGACCAACTACGGGACGCTGGACCTCTCCGGCGGCTGGCACGATGCCGGCGACTACAACAAGTACATCGGGAGCCTGAACGCGAAGACCTGCAACTTCGGGGGCGACGGCGGGAGCGCCGTGTGGGGGATCGCGATGGGCTTCGAGCTGGGCGCCACGGCGTTCAAGTCGGATGCCACGGGCATCCCGGAGTCGGGCAACGGCATCCCGGATTCGCTGGACGAGATGAAGTTCGAGCTGGACTGGTACCTCAAGATGCAGGCGCCGGGGGCGGGCGGCGCCGTGCTGTCCATGGTCCACGCCAAGTGCGGCGTCTTCTCGGGCAGCACGACGCCCAGCATGGACGCGACGACCCGGTTCTACACCGACCCGACGCCGGACTCGACCGCGATCGCCGGTGCGTGCTTCGCCCTGGGCGCCCGGCTGTTCGCGCCGTACAACGCGGCGTACGCGACGACCCTGACTACCGCGGCGAACAATGCCTGGACGGCGCTGCCGGCGACGAACACCAACTCGAAGTTCTGGTTCGCCTGCGAGCTGTACCGCCTGAACCCCGCCGGGCCCAACGCCGCGGCGGCGAAGGCCTACGTGGACGGGTTCTTCACCTACGGCAGCGCCTTCGGGATGGGGTCCATGTACGTCACCTTCGGCGGCGGGCTCGTGAACGGCGGTACCGGTGACCACCAGTGCATCAAGGGCATGGCCGCGTACACGCAGGCGGCCGGGGCCACGGCCGCCTCGGTCAACGGCATGCGGTCCCAGTTCTCGCAGTTCGTCACCCGCTGCTTCGGCGCGGAGGCCGGCGGGTACATGTCGGGGCTGCAGCCGGCCGACTACAACTGGGGCAGCAACGCCTACGTCGGCGCCCGGTCGCTCTCGCTGCTGATCGCCGCCCGGATCGGCGCGGTTCCCGGCCCGTACACCCCGACGCAGGTGGTGGGGCAGGCGGAGAACTACGTGCACTACCTCTTCGGGCTCAACGGCCCCAACCAGGTGTACGTCACCAACACCGCCGCGATGGGCGGCGAGCACTCGTCCTGGCGGTTCTATCACTCGTGGTTCGGGGCGTATAACACCAACCCGGCCAACCTGTACTACGGGAAGCCCGTCGGCGTGGTGGAGCCGGACTATCCGTATTACGGCGGCTCGGACTCGATGGGGATCAGCGACAACCAGACGTCGCAGTACGGGCCGTTCCCCGGCCACGTGCCGGGCGGCGCGAACAACCAGTACGGCACCGCCTACGGCACCGTGATCCCGCCGAAGGGTTCCACCGGCAGCCACTACTTCTGGCGCGACTGGGCGTTCTGCTGCCAGGGGCCGGACGCTTCGGGCGGCAACTCGCTCCCGTGGACGATCACCGAGCCGGACGTCGCGTACCAGGGGCTGTGCGTGGGCATGGTCGCGGCGTTCCTGCGGCCGGAGACGCTGCTGACCCTCACGAAAACCGCCTCGGGCAATCCCGTCAACATGGGGGCGCTGCTGACCTACACCCTGACGGTGAACAGCGTCGGCGGGGGCACGGCGACGAACGTGACGGTCTGGGACACGATGCCGGCCGGGGTCTCCTTCGTCTCGGCCTCGGCCGGCGGGACCTGGGACGGGACGAAGGTGGCATGGAACCTCGGGTCGGTGCCCAACGGGGCGGTGATCCCGCTGACATTCACGGTCTCCGTGACCTCCGTCGGGCCGGTGATCGGGCCGAACGTGGGCACCGTCTACTACCAGGACGCGCTCGCGGTCCAGCAGCCGCCCGCGGCGAGCGGGCCGGTCCTGGTCAACGTCATCGCGGGGGCCTACCTCGTCGGCAGCCTGACGGCCCTGCCGCCGAACGTCACCGACGGCAGCGCGGTGATCCTCTCGCTGACGCTGACCAACAACGGGCTCGCGGACGCCACCGGCGTCCTGCCCGGCGCGGTGGTCATCTCCGGGACCGGGTGGGCGTGGTCGCCGGCGGGCCCCGCGCCGTCCACCGGCGTCACGCTGACCCCGGGCCAGTCCGTCACGTTTACCTGGACGTACTACGGGTCGGATCTCGGATCCGTGGTCTTCACGACGACCGCCAACGGCACGGACACGGGGACGGGCGGCCCGGTCTCCGCCGGTCCGTTCGCCGTCTCGTCCTATGTCGCGCCGCTGCCGGGGTGCGCGCTGCTGTTCAACGGGTGCGAGGACTTTTCGAACAACGGGGGGTGGTCCGGGACCAAGGCAAACCGGACGGTCAACACCACCGTCCCGGCGGCGATCACGCAGGGCGGCGCGTCCATCAAGGCGGCCATCTTCAATCCCAGCGGCTTCCAGGACCAGGCGCTCGACCTCGACACCTTCTCGCCGAACGTCTGGTCGCCGTACACCGCGCTCACGATGGACCTGTACGTGGATCCCGGGGCGCCGATCTGGGGCGGCGCCTCGACGTACCATGACGTGCGCATCATCGCGGACAGCGCGGGGACGGGGAAGTTCTACCAGCAGATCACCAAGGCGGTCCCGCTGGCGGTCGGTATGAACTCGATCTCCCTTTCCATGAGCGCGCTGGGTTCGATCGTCCCCGCGGATCCGCTGAGCAAGATCTTCATCGTGTTCAACATGGATGCCCAGCAGGCCGGCAACGTGTACGTGGACAACATCCGGCTGACGGGGACGATGAGCGGGGCGGTGCTCGCCGCCCGCGCCGCCGCGCCGACCTTGGTCAACATCGGCAACTGGTTCGCCGTCTCCCTGACGGTCACCAATACCGGGAGCGCCCTGGCGTTCGGCATCCTGCCGTCGCTCACGGAGCCGGTGGGCGGGTCCCGGATCACGCCCGAATCGGGCCCCGTCCCGCCGGGCCCGGTCAGCCTCAATCCCGGCCAGGCCCAGACGTTCGTGTGGACGGTGTCCGCGACGAGCGGCGGGCTGGTCAGCTTCTCGGCCTCGGCGACCGGCGCGAGTTGCGGCGGCGTGGCGCTCCTCGGCACGGGTTCGGTGTCCACCACGATCGCCGGGCCGGCCTCGCTGGCCGCGGCGCTGGCGACGTTCCGCGACCCGCAGAACGTCGGGCAGAACTTCCTCGTGACCCTCACCGTGACCAACTCCGGCGGCGCCAACGCGCTCAACATCAACCTCACCTCGACGATCCTGTTCGAGTCGGGGTCCGGGCTCGCGAACAACGCGCTGGGGCTGACGCCCGCGATGGGCGCCACGGGGTTCATGCTGACCCCGGGGCAGGCGCGGACCTTCACGTGGACCTACACCGGTGCGCTGTCCGGGACGGTGTACTTCACGGCAACCCTCAACGGGACCGACGCGATGACCGCGGCGGCGATCACCTCCGGCCCGGTCACGTCAAATGCCGAGCTGCTCCAGGCGCCCGCGGTGCTGTCCGCCGCGTTCTACGCGTATCCGGCCGTCCGCAACCTCGGCCAGACCTTTACCCTGTCCCTGACCGTCACCAACAGCGGGGGGGCGACCATCAGCGGACTGCTCTCGCCGTTCTCGCTGGTCAAGACCGGGGGCGGCAACGCGACGTCCGCCGGGCCGTCGCCGGGCCCGCCCATCAGCCTGCCGGGCGGCGCGTCGGTGACGTTCAGCTGGACCGAGACGGCGACGGTGGCGGGAACCGTGTCGTACTCCCTGACGGTCAACGGCACCGACCTCAACTCCGGGGCCGCGCTGACGACCGGCGTGCGGTTCACGTCCACCGTGCTGCTCGCCACGCCCGCCAGCCTCGACGCCTCGTTCTACGGCGGGCCGTTCACCGTCAGCGTGGGGCAGGCGATCATCCTGGCCATGACGGTCACGGATACCGGGACCGCGGCGGCGCTGAACGTGACCTCGTCGCCGCTCATCCAGTCCGGCTCCGGCGACGCTGCGTTCGTGGGCGGCCCGTCGCCCGCGCAGCCGCTGACGCTCGCAGGCGGCACGATGGTGACGTTCACGTGGACGTACACGGCAACCGTGCCGGGGTGGATCCTCTTCACGGCCGGGGTGTCGGCGACCGACGCGAACTCCGGGGCGCTGCTCAACACCGGCCTCCTCAACATCAATAACGGGCTCAACCTCAACATCGTCGCGGCGGCGCAGCTCGCGGGCACGGTGCCGGTGGCTTCGCCCACGCCGGCGTGCGTGGGAGATATGGTCTCGATCTCCCTGACTGCCAGCAATCCGGCGGCGCCCGGGTCGGCGAGCGCGGTCAACGTCTGGGGCGGGACCCTCTTCGTGAGCGGCGGCGGAGGCGCGGTGCTGCGCTCGCGGCCGAACGCGGTGGCGGCGCTGGCCCCGGGCGCGAGCACCGTCCTCACCTGGACCTACACGGTCACCGCGCCCGGGCCGCTGTATTTCACCGCCACCGTCACCGCGGCCGACCAGAACGCGGGCTGGGTCCTCACGACCGGGCCGAAGACCTCGAACCAAGTGACCGCGAACGCCCCGGGCGCGCTCGTCTCCCACATCGGCGTGCCGACGAGCGCGCTGGCGGGATCCCAGATCGAGGCCACCCTGACCGTGACCAACACGGGCGGCAGCCCGGTGGACATCCAGACCGTGGATATGCTGAGCACGCAGGATGGCGTGCTCGTCGGCCTGAGCTCGGGACCGAACCCGGTGCCGCCGACCACGCTGCCGGCGGGCGGGTCGGTCACCTTCACCTGGATCGAGGACGTCTACGCCGACTTCAACCCCGGGGACATGGACTGGACCGGATCGGCGACGGGCCTCACCTGCGGCGCCCAGCCCGTTTCGACGTGGGCGACGACGGTCCCCTCCGGCGCGATCCTCGCCGCCGCCGCGTCCGCGTTCCCGAGTCCGCGGGACATCGGCCAGTCCTTTCTCGTCACCTTGACGGTGACGAACACCGGGACGACCGGCGCCAACACGATCACGCCGACCCTGCCGCTGGTCGCGGGGCCGGGTGGCGCGACGTTCGTGGCCGGGCCGAATCCGGGGACGCCGGTCGCGCTGGCGGCCGGCGCGCACGTGACGTTCACCTGGACCTTCTCGGGTGCGGCCGCGGGCCAGGTGTGGTTCTCGATCACCGCCAACGGCACGGACACCGTCAGCGGGCAGCCTGTCTCCGCCGCGGCGACGACGACGATCGTGGTGATCCAGTCGCCCGCCGCCCTGGCGGCCTCGGTCGTGCCGTACGCGGCCCAGGCCTGCATCGGGACGAACTTCCTCGTGACCCTGACCGTCACCAACACCGGCCAGGCGACGGCCACGACGGTCCGCAACCCCGTGACTCCGTTCGTGATCGCCGGCGGCGGGAACGCCACGAAAGCCGCGGGGCCGACTCCCGCCATGCCGGTCACCCTCGCGGGCGGGGCGTCGCAGACGTTTACCTGGACGTACACCGGGTCCACCGTGGGGACGATCCTGTTCGCGACGACGGTCACCGGCACCGACCTCAACACCGGGGGGGCGCTGACCACCGGGACGCTGGTCTCGGCCACGCTGGCGGTGGTGAGTGCCGGGTCGCTCGCGGGAGCGGCCACCGCAACCCCGGGACAGCTCTCCCGCGGCCAGTGGATCACCGTTTCCCTGACGGTCACGAACACCGGCGGCGCCGACATCACCGGGATCCTGCCGGTAGTCGGCGCCGGCCCGGGCGCGGCGCTGGTCGCGCTCCAGTCCGGGCCGGTTCCCGCGGGGCCCGTGACGCTGCCGGCCGGCGCGGGCCAGACCTTCGTCTGGACGTACTCGACCGCCGGTGCCGGCCTCGTCGTCTTCTCCGCCACGGCGGCCGGGACG
>CAYNUZ010000069.1:0-10336 GCA_964400385.1 uncultured bacterium
CGATCACGGTCAGGGACACGCCGGCCAGCCGCCCGAACAGGAGCGGGAGGACGGCCACGCCGAGGGCGACGGCCCGGGTGGCGGTCCGTTGCCGCGGCGACAGCGTGGCCCAGCCGGTGATCGCGGTCGAGCCCTTCTGGAGCAGCATCACGACGGCGGTCAGGACGATGCCGACCGCGCACGCGAACCCCATGTTCTGGTTGACGAACGCCTCGCGCAGCATGAACAGCGCGGGCACCGTGGCCACGCCGCCGGGGCCGCCCTCGAGCCCGACCAGCGCGAACACCGTGCCGGCGTCCCGGATGGTGTTGATGATCATGAAGACGAGCATGAGGTAGACCGACCCCATGATCAGCGGGAGCTCGATGCGGGTGAACTTGGTCCACCACGTGACCCCGTCGATCTCGGCCGCCTCGTACACCGCCTTGGGGATCTGCTGGAGCTTGGCGAGGTAGGTCAGGACGGCGAACGAGCCGACCCACGGGAAGCCCCAGATCACCACCGAGGTGAGGATCAGCCGCGGGTCACCCAGCCACGACGGCGCGTGGTCGGGCGCGAAGATGCCGCCCCAGCCGAGGTGGGCGTCCAGCCAGCACAGTGCGTTGAACAGCCCCGACCCGAACAGGAACCGGTTGAGGTACCCGGACGTGGTCTCGAAGAAGAACGACCGCCAGATGAGGACGATGACCAGCCCGGGGATGATCATCGGGATGACGAACAGGACCCGGTACCAGAACTGCACGCGCTCGCTCGAGCACCGGTGGACGCAGACGGCCACCAGCAGCGCCGGGATCATCTTGACCACCTCCCAGAACCCGAGCAGGAAGGCCAGCCGGAAGGAGTCCCAGAACGCGCTGGACCGGAGGATGTCGCCGTAGTTCTGCATCCCGACCCACTCGGCGATGTCCGAGCCGTTCCACCGGAAGAAGCTGTGGAAGATCCCGCTCGCGGCGGGGTAGTAGCTGAACAGGCCGATCAGGAGCACCGTGGGGATCATCAGCAGGTAGATCTCCCCGTGGTGGCGGAGCTGCCGGAGCGTGATCGTCTTGGGGGTCATCTCACCCGCCCCCGAGGTGCGCCCGGATCCGCTTGAGGACCTCGGGGCTGTACTCGTACGGCCCGACGGCCCCGGTATCGGGCCCGGCTTCCACCATGCGGTCCTGCCGCGCGTGCACGACCTCGGGGGTGACCAGCCGGGTCGCCGTGAGCGCCCGGTACTTGATCCACCACGACGCCGCGTCCGCGCCCGCCGTCAGGGCCATCCCGCGGACGCCCGCGAGGAACTCCTCGTCCACCTGGATCGTGCGCCGCCAGTCGCGCTGGCCCTCGGCGTAGTCCTTGACGCCCTGGTCGGCGTAGTACGGGCCGAACCGCTTCCCCAGCTCCTCGTACGAGATCTGGCCGATCTGGAAGAGCGAGTAGTCCTGGGTCCACTTGACCCAGGTGTTGCCGCCGACGACGAAGTTCATCACGCCGTAGACGCCCTCCAGGTGGGGCTCGAAGTTCGCGAGCATGGGGTCCATTTTCGTCCCCACGACCGCCGGGATCCACCCGATGATCCGGTTGAACTTGTCGTTCACCGGCTGGGACGAGAGGTACAGGAGGAAGTCGATCGCCTCCTCGGGGTGCTTGCTGGTGCGCGTCAAGCCGAACGGGAAGCCGGTCCAGGGGGTCTCGTAGACCGGCCCGCGGACGAACGGCCCGTACTCGGGGTCGTCGGCCTTCGGCAGGGGATAGTCGATCACGCCGATCTGGAACCGGCCGTTGGCCTGGGCCTCGAGCAGCCGGGAGTCCCACGACCCGGTCGAGATGAACACCGCCCGGCTCTGGGCGAAAAGGAAGACCGCCTCGTCCCGGGACAGCCCGCTCCACCCGGGGTTGAAGTTGTCCGCGATCTCGGAAAACATCCTGAACCGCGCCTTGTAGGCGGGATGATCGAACGTCATCCGGCCGGTCTTGAACGCCACGTAGTGCTCGAACTGGTCCACCGTGCCGTCCCGGTTGAAATCCAGCTTGTCGATCGCCGGGTACGTCAGGATGTCCGCCATCAGCCCCTCCCACATCCACAGGTGGTACTTGGAGCTGGCGATCGGGGTATAGGACTTGCCGTCCGGCATCTTCTTCGCCTTGATCTGCGCGCAGACCGCGAGGAATTTGCGGTACTCCGTGGGGGCGGCGTCGAGGCCGGTGAGCTGCTTGAGCAGCGTCCGGTTGTAGAAGATGCGCTCCCCGAACTGGGACAGCCCGATCTTCATGTATTCCTGCAGCTCCGGGACGTAGGCCGACCGCATCCCGTCCTTGAACGTCTGCCGCAGGGGCACGCCCTCGAGCGGCGTCCCCTTGTTGTACGGGTTGGGCTTGCCCACCAGCGAGGTCATCGGCACGAAGTACCGTCCCTGGTAGCCGACGAGCACGAACGCCGGCAGCCCCAGCCCGATTTCCATCAGGTCGGGCGCGGTGCGGCCGATGAGCTGCGTGGTGGTCCACAGCCCGTAGACCGACTCGGGGATGGCGTCCTGCACGATCCGGATGTTCGGGTGGATGCGCTCGTAGTCGCGGGCGAGCTCGTTGAACGCGTCGCGCACCCCGGTCTCGAGCTGCCAGTGGCCCAGCCGCAGGGTGATGGTGCCGGCGGGCGCCTCCTCCTGGCGGGAAAGGACAATCGAGACCGAGGCCCAGACGAAGGCGGCGAGGATCACCACCACCGGCAGGGCGGCCTTGAGGCGGCCCGGCGACCCGTTGGCCATCAGCCGCCTCCCCGGAGCCGGCGCTCCAGCGCGGCCATCCGGACCAGCGCGGCCTTCGCGCCGTACGTCCGCTGGTCGGTCGGGTAGTCCCTGATCAGGAGCCCGTAGTACCGGCGGGCGGCGGCCAGGTCGCCGGCCTCGAACTCCGCCACCGTGGCGATCCGCCAGTACTGGTTGGCCTTGTCCATGTACGGGTTGGACGGGTCAATCTCCAGCGTGTCGAGCGCCTTGATCTCGGCGGCGAGCCGCTCGACCGGCTGGTGGAGCGTCTGCCGGCACTGCGCGGCCAGCGACCAGGCGGCGCTGAGGAACTTCGCCCCGGGGTGCTTCGCGATGAATTCGGTGAGCGCCGCGAGGGCCGCCGTGGCGTCCGCGGGCTTGAGGGTGGCCACCAGGAGGGACTGCTGGTAGATGAAGGCCTCCTCCGCGGCCGGATGGCCGGGGGTCGCGTCGATGACGTCCTGGTAGGCCTTGCGGGCGGCGGCGGGATCGGGGGTTTCGCCCACCGGGACCACGTGCAGGAGGCGGGCGAGCGCCAGCCGGGCCCACGGGGCCAGCGGCCCCTTCGCGTCCTGGGCGAGCAGGTCGGTGAACGCCTTGCGCGCGCCCGCGCGGTCGGCGTCGGGCCGCTGGTTGGCGAGCGTCGTCCCCAGGCCGAAGAGCGCCATCTCCTGGTCCGCCGACCCCTTGGGGAGCCGGGCCGCGAGCTCCCCGAACTGGAACCGGGCGGGGCCGTAGTCCTCGAGGCGGAAGTCCTGCCAGGCGCGGGCGAGGAGCGCCGCCGTCCGGTCGCCCGGCGGGGCGGCGGGCGCCGGGGCCGGGAGGCAGAGGGCGGCGCAGAGGACGAGGGTTGATCGGGCCATCATGGTGTCGGTCCGGCGATTATACGGGAGCTTCCGGCCTCAGTGCGGAATGCCGAGCTGGTGCATCCGCTTGTGGATCGCCTCGATGGCCTCCCGGAAAGGCTCGGAAAGATACGCCAGGTGGTCCGCGTGCGCGTGCGCGTGGGTCACCCGGTCCTCCGGCCACTGGCGCGACCGGTTCCGGATGTAGTCGAGGCCGCCGTGCAGCAGGGTCAGCATGTAGTCCGCGGTCCCGCGGTCGAACATCCACCACGGCCCGCCGACGGCCACGTACACCGGCGAGGTGTGGGCCATGATGCTGCGGCTCCAGACGTCGTGGTGCGGGAGCGCCGTGTAGCCCGCGCCGGCGCACCGCGCGGCGATCCACGCGTGCCGGTCCACCTTCACCTTCTCCCGGAGGGCCAGGGCGCGGACCGGGGTGGCCGACTCGGTCCGCGCCACGACCGCGCCGTTGACGACCAGCTCGAGACACCGCACCGGGAGGATGCTGGTGAGCGACGCGGCCGCCTCGAGGGTCCCGCCGCCCGCGGGCAGCTCCACCGTGGACCCGATCGGCCGGCCGTCCACCGTGAGGTCGAGCAGCGGCCCGCCGCTCAGGAACGTCGCGCCCGACCGCATCGCCGTGCACCAGGCGTCGTAGGTGAACGGCTGGCCGGCGGGAAGCTGCACATACGTCCGGTACTGGCCCACGGCCACGGCCGCGCTCATCTTGTCGGTGCCGCCCACGAGCGGCAGCCGGTACCCGGCGTTGAGGTACCGGTAGTACTCGTGGTGGAAGTAGGGGTCCCACTGGAGCATCTCCACCGCGTCCGCCCGGCCGGTGGCGATCAGCGCCGCCGGCTCGCAGTTCGGGTTGGGCAGGTGCGGGATCACCACGGTGCCGCCCTGCGCGTGGCAGGCATCCGCCCACCGCGAAAGCGTGGTCTCGAGGTTCCCCCCGATCTCCGCCTCCGAGGGGCCGTCCGAGCACCACGGGGCGATGTGGGATTTCAGCCCGAGCAGGGTCAGGTGGCCGAGGATGTGCTGCCGGTTCTCCTGCGTGGCGTACACGATCGTCCCCGTCCGCGGATCCACGCTCGGGCCGCCGGTGAACTCCTCGGTGTTCGTGAACAGGTGGCCCCACTGGGACAGCAGCAGGTTCACCACGTCGAGCCCCTCGCCGGAGGCCTCCCGGTGCCCGCCCTGCGTCGAGAGGAAGTGCACGTGGGTGTCGCCCGAGTACCACCGGTCCTTCGCCATATCCCGCACGCGCTTGAGCCGGACCGTGAGCTCGCGCTGGCCCGGGGCGATCGTGACCTGCGTGCGCACCGGGGCATACTCGTAGCCGCGCGCCGCGTCCACGATCACCGCCCCGCGCGGCAGCCAGCCCTCGCACGTCCCGTCGATGTACGCGTAGGTCGCCTGCCCCAGGCGCAGGTCCCCGCCGATGTCGGTGTGCCAGGTGTCGAGGTTGGAGTTGACGTGGGTGTGGTGGCCGTGGGGCTGGAAGGGGATGCCCTCCGGCGACCGGAAGTGGATCCGGCAGGGCAGCGGCCTGCCGGTCGCATCGTCCACGACCGTGGTCCGGACCCAGTTCCGGCCGGGGTCCACGAGGACCAGGTCGAGCCGGCCGGGGACGGAGGCCCGCCCCCGTTCCTCCAGCTCGCCCCAGGTGACCGACCCCACCACCGCGTCGCCGGACGTGACGGTCACCGTCGCGGAGGGGTTGGCCGCGATCTCCGCCCAGGCGGGCGACCAGGCCGGGTTCTGGGCCTCGCCCCAGCCGGCCATCGGGTCGGCGAGGAAGTCGGCGGCGGGCGCGGCGGGCAGCGGGTACGGGTACGACACCACGCCCCGGTCCACGGCGACGCCCAGCGGCCCCTTCGCGTCCTCCGGCCGGGCCACGGTGATCTTGACCGGCCGCCGGGCGGTGTGCCCGATCGGATCCTCGGCGAGGTGGGAAAGCGTGATGCCGCCCAGCACGAACGGCGGGCCCGCGGGCCGGACCACGACGGACTCGATCGCCTCGCCGGGCCGGGAATTGGTCCACGGCCACAGGTAGAACCACTCGGCCGAGCCCTGCCAGACCTCGGTCTGGCGGTAGCCGCCCGACCCGTAGTCGCCGTGCCAGCGGGGCATCGTCCGGTCCGCGCGGTCCGGCACCGCGAGGATCGGCCACTGGCCCCAGGAGATCGGGATGACGCCGGTCTCGAGCCGGTCGCGCACGGGTATGGTCGCCTCCGTCCCGTCGGCGAACCGGATGACATACTCCGCGACGGGGGCGCCGACCGGCCCGCCCGCGGGGATCGCCGACCTGAGCAGGCGGTGCGCGAAGACCAGGTGCCGCGCCGTCCGGCCGACCGGGATCGTGACCGCCTCCAGGCCGTACCCCTCGCCCGCGGCGACCAGCAGCGCCCGGTCCGGTGCGGTGCCGTGGAAGGCGAAGGGGAGGCCGTGGAAGAGGCGGGTGCCGGGAGGGAGCGGGGCCGGCCACGGCATCCCGGTCTGGTCGGAATTGGCGACCCCCGACAGGTCGAGGGGCTCGTAGTCCGGCCGGTCCGGCATGCGGGTACTATAAATCATGCCTCCACCCCTGCGCGCGGTCCTCGCCGGCTGCGGCGGCATGAGCCGCATCTGGCTCGAGGCCGCGAAACAGGTGCCCGGCCTCGCGATCGCGGGGCTCGTGGACATCGTCCCCGGCGCGGCGGCGAAGCGGGCGGCGGAGTCCGGCCTGGACGGTGTCCGGTGCGGGACCGCGCTCGCCGAGATCCTCGAGGGGGTCAAGCCCGACCTGGTCTTCGACTGCACGGTGCCGGCGGCCCATGTGAACGTCACCCTCACGGCGCTGGCGCACGGGTGCCACGTGCTCGGGGAGAAGCCGCTCGCGGACTCGCTGCCGAACGCCCGGAAGATGATCGAGGCCGCCCGGCAGGCGGGGAAACTCTACGCGGTGATCCAGAACCGGCGGTATGACCCGGCGATCCGGCGGATGAAGCGGTTCCTGGCCGGCGGGGTGATCGGCCGGATCGGGACCGTCCACTGCGACTTCATGATCGGGGCGCACTTCGGCGGCTTCCGCGACCGGATGGAGCACGTGCTGCTGCTGGACATGGCGATCCACACCCTCGACGCCGGCCGGTTCCTCATCGGGGCGGACCCCGCGGCGGTGATCGCCAAGGAATGGAACCCGGTGGGGTCGTGGTACGACCACGACGCCTCGGCGTTCGCCGCGTTCGACATGGCCGACGGCTCGGTCTACACGTACCGCGGCTCGTGGTGCGCGGAGGGGCTGAACACCTCGTGGGAGTGTGACTGGCGGTTCCTCGGCGAGAAGGGGAGCGTCACCTGGGACGGGCGGGACGGGATCCGGGCGCAGGTCGTGGCGAAGGCCGGCGGGTTCCAGTCGGAATGGAAGGCGGTCGAGCCGCCGCCGCCCGACCCGGCGGACAAGCGCGACGGGCACCTGGGCCTGATCCGGGAGTTCGTGGAGTGCGTCCGGACGGGCGGGATCCCCGAGACGGTCTGCACCGACAACGTGAAGAGCCTGGCGATGGTGCTGGGTGCGATCGAGAGCGCGGAGACAAACCAGAAGGTGCCCGTGACCTGGTGAAGGCCGGGCCGGCGCCGCCGGATCAGTGCGGCATGCCGTGTCCCTCGACGCCCATCCCGTAGGCGAAGACCACCCTCCCGCCGAAGTACCCGACGGTCAGCAGGGCCCCGAGCCCGAACAACCAGGCCAGCGCCAGGACCCATTCGCGCTTGCGGCCCTGGCTCCACCGCCAGAACGAGGCGCCGGTGAAGATCGTGACCAGCTTCCACGCCACCATCTTGTGGTTCGCGAGGGCTTCCCAGGCGGCGGGTACGTGCGGCGCGGTCTCTTCCGCCAGCAGGCCGAGCCCCAAGGCCGCCCACGCGGCCGCGGTCCCGGTCCACAGCAGCCACGTCACCGCCTCGGGCAGCCACGCGTGGTGCCGCCAGGTCATCGAGAGGAGCAGCGCGAAAAATCCGGTCGTGAGCAGGGCGATCGGGAAGTGCACCGCGACCGGATGCAGCATCCAGAGCTTGACCGCGGGACTCATCAGATGATCGTAGCGCACACGCTCGCACCGGGAGTGACGCGCCCGGACGGGCCCGCTCCTCCGAGCTGCACCGTTCGAGGCTTCTCGGGAGCGGGTATCATGAATCCATGCTTCCCGATCCCTCCCTCCAGCGCGTCTCCAAGCTGCTCGCCGCCCGCGGATTCTGCTCCCGGCGCGAGGCCGACGAGTACATCAAGCGCGGCTGGGTGCTGCTGGACGGCAAGCCCGTGACCGAGCTGGGCACGAAGGCCCGCCCGGAGCAGGACGTCCGGCTGGCCCCGCAGGCGAAGCGGGCCCAGGCGCTGGCCGTCACGATCCTCCTCAACAAGCCCATCGGGTACGTGGCCGCCCAGCCGGAGGGCGGCCACAAGCCGGCCATCGTCCTGGTCCGGCCGGAGAACCAGGAGCGGCTCGCGGATGACCCGCGGCTCGAGGAAAAACACCTCATGGGCATGGCGCCGGCGGGCCGGCTGGACTACGACTCCCAGGGCCTGCTGGTTTTCACCCAGGACGGCGCCACCGCCCGGCGGCTCATCGGGGAGGGCGCCGGCATGGAAAAGGAGTACCTGGTGCGCGTCCAGGGGCGGCTGGACGCGACGGGGCTGTCCCGGCTCCAGTTCGGGCTGCACCTGGACGGCAAGCCGCTCAAGCGCGCCCGGGTGGAGCGGATCAACGAGGACCAGCTCCGGTTCGTCCTGACCGAGGGCCGGCACCGGCAGCTGCGGCGGATGTGCGAGATGGTGGGGCTCAAGGTGACGGGGCTCAAGCGGGTGCGTATCGGCGGCGTGCGGCTGGGCAAGCTGCCGGAGGGGAAGTGGCGCTTCCTCCGCGCCGGGGAAAGCTTCTAGATTCCCGGGGACCGACTGGCCTAGCGCGGGGCGGTCGCGAGGCCCGCGGGCGGGGTCAGGGCGGGGATCAGCCCCTCCAGCAGGTGCGGCCGCTTCAGGAGATGCCGCATCGTGGTGTGGAACAGCAGCGGCCGCTCCAGCATCCGGCGGGCCCATATGCCGAGGTTCAGCCGTTTCCCGAACCGTTCGGTCCACAGGCCCGCGTAGGCCTTGAGGAGGGCGCCGGATTCCGCGTCGTCCCCGCCGGCGGCGTCGAGGCTCCGCGCGAGGAGCGGGCCGGCCGAGAGCGCGCGGCCGATGCCCTCGCCCATGAACGGGTCGCCCACCGCCGCGGCGTCGCCCACCGGCAGGATCCCCGAGGTCTCGCGCAGCGCATCCGAGAACGGCAGCGGCCCGACGCCGCGCCAGTCGCCGTGCCGCTCGGCGCCCGCCATGAGGCCGCGCAGCGCCTCCATCCGGTCGAGCGTCTCCCGCCACACCTGGTCCCACGGGTCCACCTGCCCGGTCGAGTAGTAGGAGAGGCCGCAGACGTTCGTCTGGCCGTCGGCGAAGGTCAGGACCCCGAGGTAGCCGCCCGGATGGAAGTGCAGGCTCAGGGTGCCCGGCTCCTGCCGGACGCCCGCGAACTCGGCGTTCCACCCGAACCAGCCCTGCCGCGGCTTGCCGGTCGCCGGGATCCCCACGGTGAACCGGCCGTCGGCGAGTACCGCCAGCGGCACCCGCTCCCGTCGCTGCGCGGCGTGCTTGTCGCGCAGCGAGACGACGAATCCGCCGGTCTCGGGCTGGACGGCCAGTGCGCGGGTGCCCATCTCGACCGTGACCCCGGCCTCCCGCGCCGCCTCCAGCAGCCGGTCCTCCAGCACCCGCCGGTGCAGCGCGAGCCCGGTCCCGTGCGGCCCCTTGAGCTCGATCCGCGTGGGCTCCCCGGACGGCAGGTGGATGGTGGCGCGGGTGACGGGCACCGCCCCGGCCTCGCGCACCTGCGGGAGGACGCCGAGCTCGTCGAGCGCCGCCACGGCGTGCGGATCGAGGAACGCCCCGCAGACCCGCCCGGCCCAGAGGGTGCGCTGCTCGACCAGCCGCACGCCGAACCCCCGCCGCCGCAGCGCGAGGGCCACGCTGCTGCCCGCCGGGCCGCCGCCGATCACCATGGCTTCCTTCATGCCGTGAATGTCCTCAATGATACAACTCGAAGAACCGGGTTTCGCCGATCTTGCGGAAGTGCCGCCGTACCCAGGACGCCATGCCGTGGAAGGAGTCGTCGGGAAGGGGAAGGAAGCCCTCCCGCAGCCACTCGGCGCAGACCTTCTGGACCACGATCACGGGGCGCGGTTCCCCCTGGTGCAGCGCGACCGCCACGCGCTCGAACAGCGGCGGCGAAGCCAGGGTGAATCCCTCGGGCCAGTCGATCGGGAGCGGGTTGGGGCGGGGCGACTTCACCCACCAGACGGCGAGATCCGGGACCAGCACGACCGGCAGCGGCAACACGGACTGCACCGCGCCGTGCAGGTCCTCCAGGAACTCCGCGGTGAACGGGTTGGTGCGGATCCACCGCGTGCCCGGCACGGCGTCCGCCACGCCGCGGGAGAGCCGCCACGCGGGCTGGTCGAGGTAGACGTTCCGGCACCGGGTGAGGGCGAACGTCGCGGCCGTGACGGCGGCGTGCATCCCGACGAGGACGACCAGCAGGTGGCGGAACGGCCGGCCGGCGGCCCCGGCGGGCAGCAGCGCCGGCGGCCAGGCCAGGAGCAGGAGCACGAGCGGGCCGGCCATGAGGGACGGCGAGTTGTAGCCGAAGGACAGGGACATGCACCACGCCG
>CAYNUZ010000070.1:0-10323 GCA_964400385.1 uncultured bacterium
CGCCCAGCCCAGCGCGGCTACGGCGCCTTGGTCGCGGCTGCCACCAGCCGCGCCAGCGGGACGAGCAGCTCGGCCTCCCACGCGGGCCGCCGGGGGCATGCGGGGTGCACCCCGGGATCCTTCATCCGGCCGGTCAGCTTGAGATAGGCCGCGCACGAGTCCTTGTACGCCGGCACGGGATCGCGGAACGCCACCATGCCGACGGCCTGGAGCGCGTCGTTGAGTTCGTGGAACCGGGGGTCGCCCGCGGCCCACCAGCGGTCCCGCAGCGCGAACGCCTCCGGGTCGAAACACGAGAGCCCGAGCAGGTAGTCGCTGCCGTACATCACCAGGTCAATGGCCAGGTCGTTGCCGGTGTACACCTTGAAGTCCGGCCGGTCCGCATCCCGCGCCGCCAGCCGCTCCAGCTCCAGCGCCCGGGAGAGCGACGAGTGCTTGGCCCCCGCGCAGTTCGGGAGCTGCATCAGCCGCCGGTACGTGGGGAGGTCGTAGATCCGGCCGAACGGCGCGAACTGGGGCCCCAGCTCGAAGGCCAGGAACCGCGGCGCGTCCTTCCCGATCTCCCGGTACAGCGCCACCAGCGCCTCCCCCTCCGCCGCCGCCAGCAGGTCGCTCTGGAAGACGATGGGGGTCGCGCCCAGCTCGACGATCTGTTCCACCGCGGCCCGGTAGGCCGCCAGCGGATCGCCCGGGGCGTTGAACGGCTGGGCGCCGGCGACGAACGGCACCCCCGGCCCCAGCGCCTGCCGGGTCACCTCCAGGACGTCCAGCCGCTGCGCGGGCGTGAGCTGCGGCCCGAACCCGGTGTCCATGTTCACGGCCGGCTGGAGTCCCGCGTCCCGGGTCCGGAGCAGGTGCGCCTTGAAGTCCTCCCACCCGATCTTCCCCGCCGCGTCGAACGGCAGCAGGACCGCCGAGATGCCCTCAATCGCCCGCCCGGGCCTGATCCGGGCGATGAGGTCGGAGACGCTGGGGGGCACGATCGGGGACATATATGATATTATGATATTCTCGGTGGCGAGAATATCATAATATCATATATGTCCCCTCCCACCTCGGACCTCATTTCTTGGTCAGTCCCAGCGCGGCGAGGCGCGCGTTGATCTCCCGGTTGGTGTCCACGTAGTACGGGTCGTAGATGCACCCGGACCGGAGCCCCAGCCGCGGGCCGGTCGTGCACGCGGAATCCCCCGTGCACACCACCTTGCCCCGCGACGGCTTCGCCTCCCCGGTCTCGAGGACCTGCCGCGCCTCGTCCGGATAGGCCAGGATCGCCCGGCCCAGCCCCGCGAAGTCCACCCGGCCGGCGCCGATGTTGAACTCGGCCGCATGCGCCTTGAAGGCCTGGAGATACGAATACCCCGTCCCCACGACCGTCACGTCCGGATGCGCGCCCTTGATCGCGCGGGTCAGCCGGAAATGCGTCGCCACCTCGTGCAGCGGGTCCCGGGCCGGCTGGTACCCGTCCACCGGCGGGGAATCCGTCGGCCGGGACAGGTGCGGATTGGAGTACGGGCTGCCCAGCGAGATGTTGAACACCCGGAGCCCCTTCGCCTTGAGCAGTCCCACGAGCCGCGCCGGCTCGGCCAGGTCCGACGCGAGGGGGTTGGCCTCGCTGGCCCCCCAGCTTCCGTGGTACGGCATGTCGAACGGGACGGGCCGGCCGTATCCCTTCAGGCCCGGCCGCTTCGTGGCGGGGTCCTCCTCGAACGGCACCCCGTCGTAGGCGGAGAGCCGGGAGCCCAGCAGGAAATCCGGCCCCACCTCGCGGCGCACGGCGTCCACGATCATGAGGAAGAGCTTCACCCGGTTCTCGAACGACCCGCCGTACGGCCCGGGCCGCGTCCAGGCCGCCAGGGTCTCGTTGAGCCAGTACCGGTGGCACGCCTTGATATCAATGAAGTCGAATCCGGCTTCCCGCGCCAGCCGCGCCGCCCGCGCGTACTGCCCCACCAGGTCCTCGCACTTGCCGTCGGACATGAGCGGCGTGTCCGGGCCGGCCTTCAGCCGGCGGTCCAGCTCGGGGTGATGGTACATCAGGAGCAGCGGTGATCCCTCGGGGCGTCCGTACGAGTACCGGCCCGAGCAGGTGAGCTGGGCGCCGACCACCAGGGGCGATGCCGTGCCGCACGCCCCCGCGTGGGCGGTGCGCATCCGCTTGAGCCCGAACTCGATCGCCCCCGCATTCGCCGCGGTGAACACCACCTGGTTCCGGTTGGCCCGGTACTCCCGGTCCACCGCGAAGGCCTCGACGCCCCAGACCACGGCGCACCCGGACGCGCCGATGCGCTCCCAGCGCCGGAAGACGTCCTCGGTCGGCTCCCCGGTCGCGGGATCCCCGTCCCATCCCTCCATCGGGTGCGCCACGAAGCGGTTGGGGACCCGGAAACTCCCGAAGTCCCCCCCCATGGAGAGCCAGCGCTTGCCGGACGGCGCGACGTCGTCGGCGAAACCCAGGTCGTCGGCAAGGCCGAGCCCCTCGACCCGCTCCCGCAGGGCGGCCAGGGTCCTGAACGTGAAGTATTCCCCGCGCGCCATCAGAGCTCTCCCGTCGCGCCGGCGCCGCCCGAGACGCCGCCCGCGGCCCGCAGCAGGGCCAGCGGCATCAGGATGAACGCGAAGGCGAACCCCATCAGCAGGAAGGCGGGCAGGAACACCACGAAGACGCCGCCGCCGATCACGCCGAACCCGAAGTGCAGCCCCGCCGCCGCGAGACCGCCGGCCATCGCGGGCTTCATCAGCGGCGCGAGGGGCACGAAGCCGAGGAACACCGTCGCGAGCGCCGCCAGGAACGGCCCCGCCCACGCCTCGGTCAGCGCGACCCGGGCGCGGGGCGTGAAGGCCCGGTATTCCCGCCAGCCGTCGGCCGCCGCCACCCGTGCCGGGCGGGACGGACCGCGGGTGATGAACAGGGTCACGAACGGGCGGAACCACGCGGCATTCCAGCCGAACCGGGCCAGGTACCCGCCGGCCGCCCAGCCCAGGAGCGGCAGGACCGTGGCGAGGAATCCGGCCAGCCCCGCGAGCTCCGTCCGGAGCCAGACGATCATCATCCCCATCACGACGACCAGGCACGTGAGCGTTCCCCACGCCGCCGTCCGGTGGAACACGCTGTCCACCGCGTCCCGCACGGCGGCGTTCCCGTGCCCCGCCGCCCAGCGCCGCACCCCGCCCAGCCCCGCGCCGGCCGCGAGGAGGCCGAAGACCACGAAGGGGGCCCGGCGCTCGGCCGGATCGTTCGAATAGCGCATCGTCACGGTCATCATGCCGCTCATGAAGGCGAGGATCGCCGCGAAGACCAGCATGCCGGCCTTGTCACCCGGCGTCTTGCGCGCCTTCTCCAGCACCGGGATGCCCCCCAGGATGGAGCTCCACGCGAACACCAGCGCCAGCGACGCCAGGCCCAGGAGCATCGTGGTCGAGAGGAGCCGTTCCATACCGGCGTGGGTCATGGGCCCAGCCTACCGTATCCGGCCGCCCCGGGGCGGGACGGCTATTTCGCGTTCTTGACGGCCTCCGTGAGGTTGCCCGCGAGCCGGCCGATCGCCTCCTGCACCTGCGGCACGTCCTGCGCGGAGGCCTCGTCGGAATAGACGCCCTTCGCGGTCTCGACGTCCACGACCCGCATGGAGACGACGTACCGGTCGAGCAGCTTCCCGAACGACCCCACCACGAGGTACTTCACGTTCAGGACCTTCCCCAGCTTGACCGCGCACTCGGCCGACGTGCAGCCCGTCTGCTGGAAGGCCTGCTCGGAGAGGATCTTGTCCATGTTGGCCTTCTCCACGATGTTGAACGCGCCTTCCTTGATCAGCCGGTTGCGCAGCATGTCCGAGATGATGGCCGCGTCGGTGGCCGAGACGCCCTGCGCCTCGAAGTTCGCCACGCCCAGCGTCCGCTCCGACTGGGTCAGGAAGAACCGCGGCCCTGCCGCCAGGGCGCGGGTCGCGCCGGCATGCCAGGTCGCCGCCAGCATGTTCACCGCCCCCCAGGGCGAGTCGGCCAGCGGCAGGCCCAGCGCATAGTCGAAGCTCCAGGCCCGCCAGGGCACCGAGACGCCGGCCCGCAGGGTCATCGGGGCGTGCTGGTGCCCGATCCAGGTGCCGAACCCGGCCCGCACGTCCAGCACCGGCAGCGCGTGCCAGGTCGCCCCGGCCCGGAACTCGCCCGGCGCCGCGGACACGTTCGGGTTCCCGATGGAGAGGTTGGTCGAACCCGGGGGGGAATTGGAGGTCCCGTTGCCGCTCGCGTTGGAGAACGGGACGTCCAGGTCCACGCCGACCTCGCCGTCGAACGCGCCGGTGGACCGCAGGTCCCCCCCGAACGCGATGGCGGTGTCCTGCCCCAGGTCCAACTGCACCCCCAGGTCGAGCCGGCCCAGCGTGATCACGGTGCCCCCGGTCACGCTGACGGGCATGAGCCCCCCGTCCACGGCGATCGCGCCCGCGGTGTAGGCCGCGGGCAGCCCCGTGAACCCGAGCCGGGCCATCCGGAAGGCGCCGCCCAGGCTGAAGAACGACCACTGGTACAGCGCGGCGACCGCGAAGGCCTGCACGCTGGACCCGACGCTGACCCCGGTCTCGTTCCCCGCCAGGTCCAGCTCCGTCAGCGCGGGCATTCCCATGCCCGTCGCCTGGAGGGCGACCCCGAAGGCGCCCGTGTCCGTCTGCGGGCCCGCCCAGCCCGCCGCCACGGCATACGCGTTGACGTCGCCGCCGAGGAAGACGCCGTCGGACAGCCCCACCTCCCAGGTGGTGGCCTGCCGCGACAGCATGGCGGGGTTCACGAACGCGCGGAAGATGTCGTACCCGCCGTACAGCGCCCCCCCGCCCGTCTGGCGGGCGGAGAACGACCGGTTGGCCACGTCCACCGCGGCCCACGAGTCCGCGCCCCGCGCCGGCCCGGCGGCGAGGAACGCCGCCACGGGGAGCCAGCCGAACCCCCTCACTTGGCGGAGATGACCAGCAACGGGGCCCGCGCCGTGACCGCGCCGGACGCCATCACCCAGAACATCCCGGTGCCGAGCTGGACCCCGTTCGCCGAGCCCTCCACCGTGCAGGAACCGTTGCCCTGGTCGTTGAGCGTGACGGTGCTGCCGCTGTCCTGCCCGATCACAAAGAAGGTCCGGTTGATCTCGCCCAGCGGCCGGCCCGTGGGCCCCGCGATGTCGAGCCGGACCTTGCCGCCGGGCGCCCCGTGCAGCAGGACCAGCGCCGGGGACACGAACCCGGCCGAGGTCCCGCCCGTGCCGTACTTGAGCCGGACGATGTTGTGCCGGATCGTCATGCCGTGCGGCCCGGCGGGGTGGGCGGCGGCCGCCTCGTTGGTGGACAGGACCGTGCGGCTGAACGACCCGGCGGGCGCCCCGGCGATGGCGTTGATCGTCGCCGTGATCGTCACGCCGCCGGACGACGTGGGGTAGAAGATGCCGCCCGTCACGACGTCGCCCCCCGCCGGCACGCGGTCCGGCAGCGGCGCCGAGTTCGCGCTGGCGGAGCCCCGGGTGGACGGGGAGGTCGAGACGGTCCACATGCCGCCGCTGGAGATCGCCACGTCCGCCGCCCCGCCGTTGTGGATGGTGACGGTGAACGCGCACGGGTATCCCTCCACGAGCGTGCCCTGGTCGGGCGTCACCGTGACGGTGACGGCGGCGCGGGCCGCCCCCGGCCGCAACGCAACCGCGGCCAGCACGGCCACCGCGGCGGCACGCCGGAGGCGTCCCATCCGGCGTGGCATGGCGGGATCCTGTCCGTTCATCTCAGGTCAGAAATAGACGGCCGCGGAGAGCCGGGCGGCCACGACCGGGAGGTCCAGGTGCCCGGTGGGTGCATTGTCCACCTTGAGGTCCGCCCGCCGGGGCGGCACCGCGTCCACCGCCAGGCCGAGGGCCAGCCGGCCCAGGGCGCGCCACTCGCCGCCCACCCGGACCAGCGGGTCGACGAGGATGCCGTCGGGGAAGACGAGCCCGCCCATCATGTTGCCGGCGGCATACGGGTTGCGCCGCGCGAAGGACGGCGGATCCGGGCTGCCCGACAGGGTCAGGGCGTGGAGCCCGGCGCCGGCCGCGACCCGGACGCGCGAGCCCAGCCGCCGCGTCCAGCTCGCCACCAGCGTGTAGGCGGTGGTCTTGAGCCTGATGTCGGTGCCCTCGACCGGCGCCGCCGTCCCGGCCTTGACGCGGTACTCCCCGTCCGTGATCCAGATCCCGAGGTCCCCCACCAGCCAGGGCAGTGCGAGGTACCGGATCCCGGCGCCGAACGACGCGGGCTGGACGGAGGTCCCCAGGGTGAACGTCGTCACCGGGCCGGCGGGGGCGTTGTCGTGCGACCAGGTCGCCGGCATCGTCACGGACCCGCCGACCCCCACGCCGCCGCCGAGGTAGATCCCGATCGCCTCCTCCTCCGGCACCAGCGTGAGGTACCGGCCGGCCTCCTGCTCGAACACCCCGGCCGGCAGCTCCTGGACCGCCACCGCCAGGACCTCGCCGGTGGCCACGTCGGCCAGCCGGGCGCTGACCTGGTAGACGCCCCCCAGCTTGTCCACGTTGCCGGACACCGCCAGCTTCGCGCCGACCACCTTCCCGAGCTGCACCGCGGTATTCGCGTCCACCGCCCCGGTCTGCTGGAGCGCCTGTTCGCGGAAGATGCGGTCGAGGTCGGACCGCTCCAGCAGGGCGAATTCCGGCGCGTCCACGAGCCTGGCCTTCAGCAGCTCGGCCACGGCGAAGCCCACCCGCTGCTGCTCGAGCGCCTCCGGGCAGGCGAAGTCGAAGACCGCGAGCGGGACCTTCGCCGACCCCGGCCGCTTGACGGCGTAGTCGGCGGTCAGGCTCTTCGCGAGCAGCGCCATGCGGGCGGCCACCTCGCCATCGGCACGGGCGGGGCCGGCCAGGAGGAGGACGGCGAGCCCGGGGAGGAACATGCGGAAATTGTACCCGATCAGGCCGGGTCGTCCGTCTCGAAATACGGGGCGTCGTACCGGGGATCCCCCTTGTGGGGTCCCGGCGGGGCGAAGAGTTTCGTTCGGCCGGTCGCGGGATCGTGCTCGACCCGGAGGCCCGTGGTGCCGAACGTGAACTTCCGCGGCGGGTCCGCCCAGAACCCCTGCGACAGCGGCGCGGTCCAGAAGGGGGACTCGGGCGGGAGCGACAGGGCCAGGAACACCTGGGTCGCGAACATCGGGCTGCCCACGCACGAGTAGGGATCCACCACGCGCGCGTCCGGTTCGTAGAACCCGAGGGAGAGGATCCCGTCCCGGACGACCCCGGGCCGGCCGAGGAACTGGTTGAGCGTGCCCGTGGCCATCCGCCGGGCGAACCCGGGGTCCAGCTTCGGCGGGTCCGGCCGGAGGAACGCGAGCGCCAGCGGCGCCGCGGACGCGAACCGGTACGTGAGGCTGCGCCCCCAGCGGGGCATCCGGCCGTCCCGCGAGAAGACGTGCGGGTACGTGCCGAGGAACGCGTTGTGCCGCTTGACCACCTCGTCGCGCAGCGCCGGGTGCGAGGCGCCGTCCCAGTCCGCCCAGAAGAGCGGCAGCGTCTGCTGGATGAACCCGGCGTAGAAGTCGAGCGACCCGTTGTCGTGGAACCACCCGCCGTCCACGTGGTCGGCGCGCAGCCCGTCCAGGCACCACCGGGTCAGGACCTCGTTGTGCGGGTACCCGGCGCGCTTGAGGAAGGTGTTCACCAGCACCGTGAACCACCGCCAGTTGTTGGGGTACGGCCGCGCGTCCTTGAGCGCGCTCAGCCAGTCCACCACCGCGCCCCGCTCGGGGTCGGTCAGCGGCGCCCACAGCTCGTCGCGCGCCACCCCCAGGCTCATCGTGATGAACGCGGCCTCCACCAGCGACTGCCCGGCCCGCGTAGCATCCTCCGGCCGGCCGAACGTGGCCGGGGTCCCCCATTCCCGCGCCCCGCGCACGAGAAACTCGCGGAAGTAGTCCGCCACCGGCCGGCCGCGCAGCGCGAGCGCGGGATCGGCCTTGACCAGGCCGGCCGCGAGGAAGAGCGTGCGCGCGTACGACTCCGTGTAGGCGTCCCGCTCCCGGTCGGAACAGGTGACCCGGCCGGTGCGCTTCGGGTACCCCGCGAGCGGGGAGGCCGGAAACCGGAGGGGCCCCCGCATCCCGTCGGAGTGCGCGAGGGCCCCGTCCAGCAGCTCCCGCGCCGCCGCGATCCAGCCGGCGCGGGTGGGTTCGATGTTCAGGCGGTCGCCAGGGTGGCCGGCGTCACTTCGCCGCCTTGAGCGCCGCGAGCGCCGCGTCGAAGTTCGGCGCCTCCGCGATCTCCTTGTTGTAGCCGGCGTACGCGATCTTGTTGTCGGAGCCGATCACGAACACCGCGCGGCCGTGCATCCGCAGCTCCTTGACCAGGATGCCGTACAGCTTGCCGAACTCGCCGTACTTGTGGTCCGACAGCACCGTGTGCTTGATGTTGGCGCCGCCGCAGAACCGCTTCTGGTTGAACGGCAGGTCCATGCTGACGGTGATGGCCACCGCGTTGGGCACGGCCGCCACGTCGGCGTCGAACTTCTTCGTCTGGTTGTCGCAGATCCCGGTGTCCAGCGAGAGCACCACGCTCACCAGCCGGACCTTGCCGGCGGTGGACTCCAGGAGCTTGACCGACGAGAGGTCCTGCGCGATCAGCGCGGCCTCCGGCGCCGCATCGCCCGCCTTCAGCTCCGGCCCGAGCAGGGTCAGGGGATTGCCCTTCATCGTGATCGCCGCGGTCCGTTCAACTGCCATGGTCTGGCCTCCTTGGAATGGTTTGGGATTGGATCAGGTCAGTGCCGCGCGCCCGAGGGAACCGGCGATTCGTGTTCGGCCAGCCACCGCTCGACGTCAATGGCGGCCATGCACCCGCTGCCGGCGGCGGAGATCGCCTGCCGGTATCGGCTGTCCTGGACGTCCCCCGCCGCGAACACCCCCGGGACGCTGGTTTCCGTGTGGCGCTTGACCACCACGTAGCCCTGCGCGTCCAGCTCGATGGCGCCGCGGAAGGGCTTCGTGTTGGGCTCATGTCCGATGGCCAGGAACAGCCCCTGGACCGGCAGGGTCGAGACCGCGCCGGACTTCACGTCCTTGAGCTTGAGCCCCTCCACCTTGCCGTCCCCCAGGACCTCTTCCACCGTCGTGTCCAGCCGGAACGCGATCTTGGGGTTCGTCCGGGCGCGCTCCAGCATGATCCGGCTCGCCCGGAACTCGCCGCGGCGGTGGATCAGCGTCACCTTGGAGGCGAACTTGGTGAGGAAGGTGGCCTCCTCCATCGCCGAATCCCCGCCCCCGACCACGGCCAGCTCCTTCGCCTTGAAGAAGAACCCGTCGCAGGTGGCGCACGCCGAGACGCCCTTGCCGCGCAGCTTCTGCTCCGAGGGCAGGTCCAGCCACTTCGCGGTCGCGCCGGTCGCGATGATCACGGTCTCGGCCCGCAGCACGTCGCCCTCGGCGCAGGTGAGCGCGAACGGCCGGGCGGAAAAGTCCACGCCCGTCACGTACCGGTTCAGCACCCGGGCGCCGAACCGCTCGGCCTGGGCGCGGAACTTCACCATGAGGTCCGGCCCCATGATCCCCTCGGGAAACCCCGGGAAGTTCTCGACGTCGGAGGTCTGGGAGAGCTGGCCCCCGTCGAGGTCGCCCACCAGGACCACGGGCTTGAGGTTGGCGCGCCCGGCGTACACCGCCGCGGTGTACCCCGCGCACGCGCCGCCGATGATGATGACCTTCTCGACCTCGCTCATGGGTTCAGCGCCTCGCCTCCATCTTGATGAGCTCGATCGTGGTGTGCGAGGCCCCGTTGTCCTCGACCCGGGAATTGCGGATGTGCCGGTGGCCGATCTCGGCCACCCACTTCATGATCTCCTTCTCCACGTCGGGGGTGTTCGTCAGGATCACGACCTTCTGTCCGGGCTTGATCTTGAACATGCTGGAGAACGCGCGGGCGCGCGCCTCGATGGCCTTGAGACCGCGCATGTCGATGCTGGGCGACGCGGGGCCGGCCGGTTCGGGGGCCTTCGGGGGCATAACTCCTCCTTCGTGCGAACACACCGCGAGCGGTTCCGCATGGCTGCGGAGATCGGGTCTCGGATCGGTCTTAAGGACCGCCGGGCGCCGTGCGGGAGCACGGGACGCCATCGCGGGATGCGGCCATGATACCCGCGCCCCTCCCCACGGTCAAGCCGGGAACGTGGAATAATGGCCCCGATGAACGCTGACGCCGCCGCGGCGCCGTGGGCGATGCTGGTCTCGGGCCTCGCGGCCCTGGCCCTCGGGTGGCTGGCCCGCCGCCCGGCCCCCGACTGGTTCGGCGCCGCCTGCCGCGCCAGCGGC
>CAYNUZ010000071.1:0-10321 GCA_964400385.1 uncultured bacterium
GGCCGCGGCGCACGCCGCCGTGACCGCCAGGGGCGCCACGAGGCCGGCCCCGGCCGGCCCCGCGCCCAGGAATCCCCGCAGGGCCGCGATCCCGTAGGTCATCGGATTCACGGCCATGATGCCCCGCAGGACCGCCGAGTCCCCGGCCGGGAAGACGGCGCCCGAGAGCAGCCACACCGGGATGAGCGTAAGGTTCATGAACGCATGGAACCCCTGGGTCGTCCGGAAGGTCCAGGCCGCGGCGTACCCCACCGCATCGCACGCCACCGCCAGCAGCGCGCAGGCCAGGAGCAGCCCCGCCGCCCCGCCGGCAGAAACCGGGATGCGGAGGAACGGCAGGAGGCCCAGCATGAGGACGGCCTGGGCCAGGGCGATCGAGGCGCCGCCCGCCATCTGCCCGGCAGCCACCGCCCAGCGCGGGGCGGGCGTCACGAGGACCGCCTGGAGGAAGCCCTCCCGCCGGTCCTCGATCACCCCGATGTTGGCGAAGACCGCGGTGAACAGGATCTGGAGCGCGATCGTCCCGGGATAGAAGTACGCGAGATACCCGCCGCCGTCGGCGTCGTGGAACGACCCGCCGAACCCCAGCCCGAGCACCCCCCAGAGGATCAGCGGCGTTCCGAGGGTCCCGGTGACCCGCCCGCGCTGGCGGTAGAACCGGCGCCATTCCCGGCCGGCCATCGCCGCGGCCGCCCGCCAGGCCCTCATGCCCCGGCCGCCGCGTCGGCGAAATGCCGTCCCGTGCGCAGGGTGAAGACGTCGTCCAGCGTCGGCCGGCCCAGGGTCACGGAATCGGCGGCGTCCCCGCACGCCGCGGCCAGCGGTCCGATGAGCTGCGCGGCATCGGCGGCGGCGAACCGCACCTCGCCCCGGAGTCGCAGCGGCTCGATCCCCGTGCGGGCGCGGACCACCGCCGCGACCGCGGCCGGATCGGACGTCCGGATCGCGACGACGTGTGGCCCTGCCGCCGCCACGAGCTCCGCCGGTGTGCCCGCGGCCACCACCCGGCCGGCATCCAGGAGCACCAGCCGGTCGCACCGCTCCGCCTCGGGCTGGTGTGGGGTGGTGACCGGGACGGGGAGGCCCGGGGTGGGCCGCAGGGTGTCCAGCCGGCTCCGGAGGTGGCCGCGCGCAACGGGATCCAGCGCGCCGAACGGCTCGTCCAGCAGGATGACCATGGGCAGGTGCAGGTGCGCCCGGGCCAGTTCGAGCCGCCGCTGGAGCCCGCCCGACAGCGCGCCTGCCAGCTCCCCTTCCCGGTCCGCGAGGCCCGCGGCGGACAGGCCCTCCGCGATCCGGGCCCGGGCGGCCCCGGGCTCCAGACCGTGGAGCGCCGCCGCCACTTCCAGGTTCTCCCGGCAGGTCAGGTGCAGGTCGAGCGTCGTCCGCTGGAAGATCACGCCGAGCCGGCTGCGGACGGCGCCCGGCGCTCCCGGGTATTCCATGCCGCCGACGGCGATCCGTCCCTGCTGGAGGCTCCGGCTCGTATTGAGGAGCGAGAAGAGCGTGGACTTCCCGCTGCCATTGGGCCCGATGACCCCGAACAGCTCCCCGGGCGGGACGGCGAACGAGACCCCCGCCAGCGCGGCTCGGTCGCCGTACGCGTACCCCACCGCGGCCACCTCGACGGCGCTGGTCACGGCGCTACCACTCCCGGGCGGCCAGCGACCGGGCGCCGTACCGGATGGGCGCGATCACGCACGCGGCGGTCAGGGCCACCACCGCCGCCGTCATGCCGGCGGAGAGCCAGGCCGCCTGCGCGGGATGCCGGAAGAGCATCGCCCAGTAGTAGAAGCGGACCGGCTGGGACTCCAGCAGGAGGACGACCAGGATGTAGAGCAGCGCCGCCGACATGAACGTGAACCCGCCCAGGCTGGTGACGATCTCCTCGGGATTCGAGATGCGGAACTTCGCGAACCGCGCGCCGCACCCGACGGCCAGGCCCCCGATGGCCAGCGTCATGCCCGTGATGGTCACGAACGACGTCACCCCCATGAACCCGCCGACCCCCAGCAGCGGGATCGAGAACCCCACCAGCGCGAGCCCCAGCACCAGCAGCGGCGCAAGCCCTGCGGCCCACCGCGTCCAGAGGTACCGCTCCAGCGAGACCGGTGCCAGCCGGAGCAGCGCGAATGACGGCCCCTCGAGCGAGACCTGCGGGAAGAGGAACCGCGCGGCCACCGCGGTCACGATCAGCCCGATGAACCCCAGGTTCAGGAAGAAGAGGAGCTCCTTGAGCCCCGTGGCGACGTCCCTGGGGATCCGCGAGATGTTGAAGAGGTAGATCAGGACCAGCGAAGCCAGCAGCAGCACCTGCCCCCACTGCGACGGCTCGCGCAGGAAGACCTTGGCGTCCTTGCGCAGGACCGCGCCGTACGGACCCGAACGGGAAGGCAGCCACCGGCGGGCCAGCCGCGCCCCCCGGGTCACGCCCATGGACTCGCGCGCCGACTGCCAGGCCCGCCGGTAGAGCCGCGACGCCAGCGCCCACAGCCCCAGCCAGCACGCGCCGGCGGCGGCCCAGAGCGCCCCCGCGTTCAGCCAGTACGCCTGCGGGTCGGCCGCGGGGTTGGAGGCGGCCACCACGGCCTTGCCGATCCACGCGCTGGGCAGCCACGGCGCCGACGGCGCGGACAGCGCCTGCATGTACTCGAACACCCGCATTTCCTGCGTGGGATCGATCAGCTTCTCCGGCTCGAGCATGCGGAAGACGACCACCGACCCGCTAAACATGACCGACCCGATCACCAGCATCAGCTCGCGCATCCGCTGGACCGGAAACACGCGGATCAGCCCGAGGTTGCCCGCCATGCTCGCCGCCGCCGGGATCAGGAGGAAGGGGACGGTGGCCGCCAGGGCCATCACGTAGAAGGCCGCGCTGGCGTGCTTGACCGCGCCGAAGGCGGCGTAGAGCGGCAGGCACATCAGGACGACCATCCAGGAGCTGCCCAGCAGCCCCTCGACCGCCTTCGCGAGGAAGACCGTGCCCGGCCGGACCGGGGCCGCCATCAGCATCGGGAGGTCCTTCGAGAGGAAGTGGCTGGAGAGCGAGGCCATGATGTTCGAGTACACGAGCATGAACAGGAAGGTCATGAAGGCCATCGAAAGCATTCGGCCGACCAGCAGGGGGCCGATGACCGGCTGCTTGTAGAAGTACGCGAAGACCAGGCGCATCAGGCCGTACACCGCGCCCATGATGAGCACCCCCACGCCCCCGATGAAGACCGTGCGCGGCCAGCGCGCGGGATCGGGCCGGCGCAGCGCGTTGGCGGCCCGCCGGAGCGGCAGCGCGAGGAGCAGGCCGAGCTGCGCCGTCACAGGCTGCGGGCCAGCTCCGCCTCCGCCCCCTCCCCCGTGACCGCCATGAAGACCTCCTCCAGGTTGATGCCGGGCTGGCGCATCCGGCCGCGCAGCTCCTCCATGGAGCCCTCGGCCACCAGCCGCCCGCGGTCAATGATGCCCACCCGGTCGCACAGCTTCTCGGCGATTTCGAGGATGTGCGTCGCCAGGAGGATGGTCTTCCCCTGCCCGGCCAGCTCCCGGAAGAGGGTCTTGAGCGCCCGGGCGCTGCGCGGATCCAGCCCCACCAGCGGTTCGTCCGCGACCAGGACCGCCGGGTCGTGGACCAGGGCCGACCCGATCATCAGCTTCTGCTTCATTCCGTGCGAGTAGCTCTCGGTCAGCTCGTCCCCCCACCGGGCGAGGTCGAAGAGTTCGAGCATCGCCGTGACCCGGCGCTGCCGCTCCCCCGGCTCCACCCCGTAGAGCGCCCCCATCGTGAGCAGGAATTCCCGTCCGGTCAGCCGGTCGTACGGATGCGGCTCGTCGGAGACATACCCCAGCGCGCGCTTGGCCGCATCGGGATCGGTTTCCATGTCGTGGCCCGCCACGCTGACCCGGCCGGCGGTCGGCTGGAGCAGCCCGACGAGGATCTTGATCGTGGAGGTCTTGCCCGCGCCGTTCGGCCCGAGGAAGCCGTAGATCTCCCCGGGCCGGACCGTGAGCGACAGGTTGTCCACGGCGGTGAGCGCGCCGTAGCGCTTGGTGAGTGCCTCGATCCGTATCATGAAGGTGGTCTATAATTGTAAATCATGTTGAACAGGGCCGAGTTCCTCATCGGGAGCCCCGCGTGAAGCGGATCCGGGTCGGCATCGCGGGCGTGACGGGGTATGCGGGGCAGGACCTGCTCCGGCTCCTGCTCGCGCATCCCGGCGTGTCGCTGACGTATCTCGCCTCCAGCGGGAAGAGCGACGCGGCAGCGGTCCTGCGGCACTTCGGGAAGCTGCCCGTGGCCGTCGAGCCGTTCGATCCCGCCGCGTGCGCGCGGCGGTGCGACACCGTCTTCCTCGGGCTCCCCCATGCGGCCTCCATGGAAGCCGTCCCGCCGCTGCTCAAGGCGGGGATCCGGGTGCTCGACCTCAGCGCGGCCTTCCGGCTGAAGGATCCGGCCCTCTACGACGCCTTCTACGGATTCGGCCACGCCACCCCGTCGCTGCTCGCGAAGGCGGTCTACGGCCTCCCGGAGCTGGCGCGGGGCCGGCTCAGGGGCGCCCGGCTGGTCGCGGTCCCCGGGTGCTACCCCACGGGCGCGCTCCTGCCGCTGGCGCCGCTGTTCGCGCGGAAGCTCATCGCGGGGCCGGTGATCATTGATTCCAAGTCCGGCGTGACCGGCGCGGGCCGGGGCGAGCGGGCCGACCTCATGTTCGCCGAGGTCAACGAGAACTTCCGGGCGTACGGCATCCATACACACCGGCACACCCCGGAGATCGGGCAGGAGCTGGCCCGGGCCGCCGGCCGGCCGGTCCGGTTCACGTTCGTGCCCCACCTGGTGCCGATGAACCGGGGCATCCTGACCACGGCGTACGTCACGCTCCGGAAGGCGCTCCCGGCCGACGGCCTGCGGGCGGTCCTGGCGGCCGCCTACCGGGGCTCGCCCTTCGTCCGGGTGCTGCCCGCGGGGACGCCGGACACCCGGGGCGTCCGGGGCACGAATTTCTGCGACATCGGTGTCGCGGTGCGGGGCCGGGAGGCGGTCCTGGTCTCGGCCCTCGACAACCTCGGCAAGGGGGCGGCCGGCCAGGCCGTCCAGGCCTTCAACCTCGCGCACGGGTTCGCCGAGACCACGGGGCTCCTGGTGCCCGCCGGGGCCCCCTGATGATCGATCCGAAGCTGCTGCGGGAGGAGCCGGACCGCGTCCGGAAGTACCTCAAGCAGCGCAATTCGAAGCTGGACCTCGACGCGATCCTCAAGGCCGACGCGGACCGGCGGACGCTGCAGGTCATGGTGGACAGCCTGCGGGCGGAGAAAAACCTCAAGGCCGGCGAATTCGGGAAGATGAAGAAGGCCGGGACCGGCGACGGGCCGGACGGCAAGGCGCTGATGGAGGCCATGCAGGCGGTGGACGCCAAGCAGAAGGGGTTGGAGGCCACGCTGGCCGCCACCGAGGCCCGCGCGCAGGAGCTGCTGCTCCAGATCCCCAACGTCCCGCACGAGAGCGTGCCGGTGGGGGCCTCGAGCGCGGACAACGTCCGGGTCCGGACCTGGGGCACGCCCCGCGCGTTCGACTTCAAGCCGAAGACGCACTGGGAGCTCGGCGAGGCCCTGGGGCTCATCGACCTGGAGCGCGCGACCAAGATCGCCGGCGCGAGCTTCCCCCTCTTCCTGGGCGCCGGGGCGCGGCTCATGCGGGCGATCACCCAGTACATGCTGGACCTCCACACCGGGAAGCACGGGTACACCGAGGTGAATCCCCCGCTCATGACGCTGTCCCCGGCCATGGTCGCGGGCGGCCAGCTCCCCTCCAAGGGGGACGACATGTACCACGTCCCCGCCCCGGACGACCTCTGGCTGATTCCCACCGGCGAGGTCCCGCTGCTGAACATCCACCGGGAGGAGATCCTCGACGCCGACCGGCTGCCCATCCGGTACGTGGCCTACACGCCGTGCTTCCGCAAGGAGGCCGGGGCCGCCGGCAAGGACACCCGGGGGCTGATCCGCCAGCACCAGTTCGACAAGGTGGAGATGTTCCAGTACGTGAAGCCCGAGGACTCGCTGGCGGCGTGCGAGGCGATGGTGATGCACGCGGAGGCCGTCCTGCAGGGCCTCGGCCTCCCCTACCAGCTCATGGCCCTGTGCACCGCCGACATCACCACCGCCTCGCACAAGACTTACGACCCCGAGGTCTGGCTCCCCGGCCAGAACGAGTGGCGGGAGATCGCATCGGTCTCGACCTGCTCCGACTACCAGGCCCGCCGGGCCCAGATCCGGTTCCGCCGGGACAAGCAGGCCAAACCGGAGCTGGTCCATACCCTGAACGGGTCCGGGCTGGCGGTGGGGCGGACGTTCGTCGCGGTGCTGGAAAACTACCAGGAAGCCGACGGGAGCGTGACCGTGCCCGCCGCGCTGCACCCGTACATGGGGGGGCTGAAGACGATCACCCGCGGCTGAGAAGTCCGGTCAGGCCTTCTCCCGCTTCCGGATCAGGTACGCCAGTTTCCGCGGCATGGGCGTGCACTTGCAGTGCTTCCCGTGCTCCAGGTGCCACGCGATTCGCTGGTCGTTGGTCGGATTGCGCGGCATCGGATGCTTCCGGTGCCACTCGCCGTTCAGTTTCATAAAAATCGGAGAGGCAGGGATTCGAACCCTGGATCCAGGTTTAAGCCCGGATAATGGTTTAGCAAACCATCGCCTTCGGCCACTCGGCCACCTCTCCATATGTGAACCAGGATTTTCCGCCCTGCAAACCCGGCCAGACATGGGCGCTGCCCATGTCTGGCCTCCTCCCTCGCTGACGCTCGGTCGGGATTCTCGAGATATTGATTATACCCGGTGCCTTCACCCCCGCCCTCAGGCCTTGGTTCAATCCCGCTGATTTGGTACGATGCCTTCCACATGAAACAGCACCTCTCAGCCATGGCCCTCCTGCTGGCCGCCGCCATCACGTCCGGCGGCTGCGCCACGGTCCTGCACGGCCCGTCCCAGACGGTCCACATCAAGACCGAGCCGCCGGGCGTGACGGTGCTGGTGGAAGGCGTCGCCCGGGCGGAGACGCCGGTGGACCTCAAGCTGCATGGCGACGTGGAGCAGCTCCTGACCCTGCACAAGGACGGCTACCACGACGAGACGGTGAAGCTGAACGGGACCATCCGGCCGATCTTCTACCTCAACTTCCTGACGCTGGGCCTGACGGCGCTCGTGGACCTGGGCACCGGCGCGATGTTCGAGATCTTCCCGACCGAGATCGAGAAGACCCTCGCCCCCGAACCGCACCACGACCGCTGATCCCGGTCGGCCGGAATGAAGGCCGGAGGGTGTAGGACTCGAACCTACAAGCCACTTGCGCGGCGGGAGATTTCAAGTCTCCTGGGATAGCCAATTCCCCGCAACCCTCCAACGAGTCAATTCTACCGTTCAATCCCGCATCCCGCCCGTGCGATGATCGGCTCGTGACCACGACGATCGCCGCGCTGGTCCGCGCATTGAAGCTCCGGCCCCACCCCGAGGGCGGGTTCTACCGCGAAACGTTCCGGTCGCGCGTGGTTGTGCCCCGGGCGGGGCTGCCCGGACGGTTTCCGGGGGCGCGCCCGGCGGCGACCAGCATCCTCTACCTCCTCCCCGCCGGGGCCCGCTCGGCGTGGCACCGGATCAGATCCGATGAACTTTGGTCATTCCACCTCGGCGGGCCGCTCCGGCTCTGTGAGATCTCCCCGCCGGGGACGCCGCGGTGCACGCTGATCGGCCCGCAGGTGGACCGGCGGCAGGTGCTCCAGCACGTCGTTCCGGCGGGGTCGTGGTTCGCCGCGAAGCCGGCGCCGGGGACCCCCTACACGCTCGTGGGGTGCATGGTCGCACCGGGGTTCGAGTTCGAGGATTTTGAGATGGCCAGGGCGGGGGCGCTGGAGAGGAGATACCCCAAGCTCAGGAAACTTGTCCGGCTGTATACCTGATTAACCCCTCACCCCGAAGCCCCCCTCTCCCCAAGGGGGAGAGGGGAATGAATGAAGTGGTCGTTAAGGTTCCGCTAAATACGACTGCATAGACTTGAATCCGTTCAGGGCGGCGCCGGAGTGGGAGGTCACCACCGCCTTGATGCGGCCGGCCAGCGGCTCGAGCCGGTGCGCGAGGGTCCGCAGCGAGGTCTCGGCGAGCCGGGGGTCGTCGGTGAAGATCCACTTCGGGCCCGCCAGCCGCCCGTACTTCGTGAAGTTCGCCCCGTCCCCCAGGAAGAGGACGCCGGACGCGAGGTACGCCGCGCTGCCGGGCGTGTGGCCGGGCAGCTCGAACACCTTCACGTCCACCCCGTCGAAGGTGACCGTCTCCCCGTCGCGCAGGGTCCGGGTCAGGTGTACGTGGTCGTCCTCGGCCGGGAAGAACTGCGTCAGCGGGCCGTTCGCCTTGACCTTGCCCAGGACGAGGTCCCGGTCGGCTCCCAGGATGTAGACGGCGGCCTTCGGGAAGGCCTGCACCCCCTTGCGATGGTCCGGATGGCCGTGGGTCAGGAAGATCGCCCAGACGTCGTCCGGCTTGAGGTGGCGCTCCTCCAGCTCCTGCAGAATCACCTTCGCCGCGGGATCGTTGCCGGCGTCAATGAGGACCAGTTTGCCGGATTCGGTGCGAACCACGCCGACCCCCACGAACCCGTCCCTGAGGCTGACGACACCGGGAGCCACCTCCTGCCGCGCCGGCATCGGCTGCTGGTTGCCCATGACCAGCCACCCGAGCACGCCGCCGAGCACGATCACCAGCCCCGCGAGCCCGGCCGCGATCTTCAGGAACGTCTTCATGGATCCCCCCTTTCCCTTTATCGAGAGATGATTGTAGCGCCTGCGCGGGCTCACCAGGCCCACACCATCGAGAGCCGCGCATCCACCCGGGACCGGCCGGTCGTGGCGGGCGGGGCGGGAGGCGGGTCCTCGCCCTCCCCGTCAATGGCCAGCGAGAGGTCGGACGAGAACACCGGTCCCGCGTACCCCAGGCCCGCCGCCAGCAGGACCGCCGACCGCTTCGGGTTGCCCGGGGTCCCGGGCGGGGGCGTCCCAGGGTCATTGTCATCCGTGGATTCATTCCGCACGCCCAGCCCCGCCCGCAGCGCCCAGCGCGCCAGCGGCCACCCCTCGAGGCCCAGGCGCACGGTCGAACCCGCGGTCCGCCGGACCGCCGGGGTCCCGCCGGCGGCGTCCTGCAGCGTCAGCCGGCTCACCGGCCGGTCCACGCCGAAGCCGGCCGCAAACCGCGGGCCGAAGGCATACGCCGCGCCCAGCACAAACAGGGTGGACCGGTCGCCCCGGGTGGCGATGACCCAGTCGGACACCGGGAAATCATACTGGTCCAGCGCGCCCGATCCCGTCCGGAGGACTCCCGCCAGCCGCCATTCCCGTCCGTTGCCCCGGTCATGCCGCCACCGCACGTCGGCCGCCACCCGGGTCCGCAGCAGCGCGTGGCTCGTCCCCTCCTCGCGCAGGCGCAATCCCCCGCCGCCGCCCACCCGGGTCTCGGTCACCTGCTGGACGGTCGCGTGCGTCCGGTCCACCGCGAGCCCGGCCGCCCAGGTCCGCGACCGCGTCCAGGCGACCTGCGCCCCGAGGATCGTCCCGGCCGGCACCGCCTCGAAGTGCTGCGAGGCCCCGTCCGCGAAGACCACGTCGCGGGTGAAGGTATACCCACCCAGTCCGTCCTGCCCCGCCGCCGCGAGACCCCACGAGCCCAGGACATCCAGCGGGTCGGGCGCGTCATCGTATGGGCGCCAGGAAAGGCCGGCGTCGAGCAGTCCGTCCGGGCCGCCGGCGGGGGTCCGGAACCCCATCCCGACCGCATAGTCCACGAGGCGGTACGTCCCGGTGTCGGTCGGGATCCCCGGCACGGCGGGGAAGTACAGGCGGCCGACGACCGGTGTGAGGCGCGCCCCCAGCGCGAGCGCGTCGGTCAGGCGGCGGGCATACCCGAGGTCGCCGCCGCCATCCACGGCCAGGTGGCCGAAGGCCGCGCTGGAAGAAGTCCCGGTGTCGTGCGAGACGATTTCGAGCCCGCCGGAAAGTGGCAGGTTCAGCCGCACCGCGTCCCGGTCATTCAGCCACCCCGTCCACCCGGCGCGGGGCGCCGCGGCCGGGAACAGCCGGGCCGCGAGCGTGTCGTGCTGGTCGGTCACCGTCCCGTCCGACGCCGATTCCGCCGAAAGCCCCGCGCCCAGCTCGACCTCGATGCGCTGGCCACGCGGCAGGAGGGCCAGCCCGGCGGGATTGCCGTACCCGAACAGGCCCGGATCCGCGTCGCCGGCGTCCACGAGCCCCGCGACGCCCCCCGCTCCGGCCCGCCGCGGCCCGGT
>CAYNUZ010000072.1:0-10211 GCA_964400385.1 uncultured bacterium
AGGACGTGGACCGCGCCCAGCCCGGTGCGCGCGACCGCCTCCGCCACGAGGAGCGCGAGCGTGCCCAGCCCGGCCACCCGGCCGGCGAACAGCGGCCAGTCGAGGGGGGGCGGGGCGGGGACCATCGGGATTCTTCATTATAATGACGTCACCGATGCGCCGGCTTGCGTTGCTCCTCCTCATCTGCGGCTCCCCCGCCGCGGAGGTCGCCCGCCGGGCCGGCGACCTCATCACGTTCGTGGACCCGTTCATCGGCACCGCGGGCGAGGGCAACACCTATCCCGGCGCGCAGGTGCCGTGGGGCATGGTGTCGGTCAGCCCGCACAACGACCCCGCCGCGCCCTCGGGCTACCGGTGGGGCCGGCCGCTCTTCTACGGCATGGGCCACGTGCACCTGAGCGGCACGGGATGCCCCGACCTGGGCAACATCCTCCTGACCGCCGTGAGCACCGCCTCGGCTGCCGCCGGCCCGGAACGGTACGCCGCCCGGTACGCCAGCGAGCACGCCTCGCCCGGGTACTACCGCGTGGACCTCGCCTCCCAGATCACCGTGGAATCCACCGCAACCCTGCGCACGGGGCTCACCCGGTTCACCTTCGGCGCCGCGATGGAGGATGCGCGGATCATCCTGGACGCCGGCGCCCGGCTGCCGGCGGGCCCCGGCCCGGCGGCGTCGCCGTTCCAGGGCTCGGTCCGGTTCGTCTCCGCCACGCTGCTGGAGGGCTGGAGCGAGGGCGGCGGGTTCTGCGGGGCCGGGAACCGCCACACCATCTACTTCGTGGCCGAGCTCAGCCAGCCGGTCGCCCGCCGGCAGGTGTGGAACGGCGCGATGATCGCCGACGGGCCGGAGGCCACGGGGACGGACGTGGGCGCCATCGGGTCGTTCGCGGCCCGGCGCAACAGCGAGCTGCTCGTCAAGGTCGGGATCTCGTACGTCAGCGTGGCCAACGCCCGCGCCAACCTCGCGGTCGAGCAGCCGGGCTGGGACTTCGCCGGCGTCCGGCGGGACGCGGAGACGTGCTGGGAGCACGAGCTGGCGCGGGTGCGCGTCACCGGCGGGAGCGAATCGCGCCGGCGGGTCCTGTACACCGCCCTGTACCACGCGCTGATCCACCCGTCCGTCTTCAGCGACGTGAACGGCGAGTACCGCGGCGCGAACGGGTCGGGGGTGAAGCGGGCCGAGGGGCGGACCCAGTACCACGTGTTCTCGCTCTGGGACACCTACCGCACCGTCCACCCCCTGCTGACGCTCCTGTGGCCCGAGCGGCAGCTCGACATGGTCCGGTCCATGGCCGCGATCGCCCGCGACGGCGGCTGGCTCCCCAAGTGGGAGCTGGCCGGCGACGAGACCCGGGTGATGGTGGGCGATCCCGGCACGATCGTGGTGGCCGAGACCTACCTCAAGGGGCTCGTGGATTTCGACGTGGAGGGCGCGTATGCGGCCGCGTGCAAGGCCGCCACCCGGACGGACGGCAACCCGCTGCGGCCCGGGCTGGGGGCCTGGCTGGAGAAGGGGTACATCCCCGAGGACCACGGCGGCGAGTGGATCTGGGGGACGGTCTCGACCGCGCTGGAATACGCGCTGGCCGACTGGCACCTCGCGCGGCTGGCCGCCCGACTGGGCCACACCGCGGACGCGGCGGAGTTCGACCGCCGGGCGGGGGCGTGGCGGAACCTCCACGACCCCGTCTCCGGATTCCTGCGGCCGAAGTTCTCGACCGGCGCGTGGTTCGAGCCGTTCGACCCGCTGGCGATGAAGTCCTCGGACGCGTGGGACGGCGGCGGGGGGCCGGGGTACGTGGAGGGGAACGCGTGGCACTACCGGTTTTTCGTCCCGCACGACATCCCGGGCCTGATGGCGGCGGCCGGCGGGGCCGACGCCTTCACGACCGGGCTGCGCGAGTGCTTCGACGCCGGCCAGTTTGTCCTTTGGAACGAGCCGGACTTCCACGTGCCGTGGCTCTTCGCGCAGACCGGCGGGGATGCCTGGGAGGCCCAGACGCGCGTGCGGGAGGCGCTGACCGCGTCCTTCTCCACCCAGCGGGACGGGCTGCCGGGGAACGACGATGCCGGGACCTCCTCCGCGTGGGCGGTCTTCGCCTGCCTCGGGCTCTATCCGGCGTGCCCGGGCAGCGGCGTCTACCAGCTGGCGGGCCCGCTGTTCGACAGCGTGACCCTGCACCTGGACAAGGCCATCGCCGGGGGGGACACCTTCACGATCCGCGGCGCCCCCGATCCGGGATTGAACCCCTACGTCCAGGCCGCGACACTCAACGGCAAGCCGCTGGATGTGCCCCGGCTGGGCCATACGGACCTGATGCGCGGCGGGACGCTGGCCTTCGCGATGGGGCCGATGCCCTCGATCTGGGGCGGCACCGCCCGCCCCCCCGTCATCCTGGTCCAGCCCGCGCCGGTGACCGTGACCGAGGGCGCGACGGGGGTCCTGCGGGTCCGCGCCGGCGGGACCGGCCCCCTCGCGTACCAGTGGCGGCGGGACAACCAGGACGTGCCCGGCGCGCGCCACCCCGAGCTCGAGCTGGCCGCCGCGCCGCTCGCCGCCAGCGGGGGCGAGTTCACGTGCGCGGTGTCCTCGCCGTACGGGAGGGTGATCAGCGGCGGCGCCCGGCTGACGGTCGAGCCGGACACGGCCCCGCCCGTCGCCGGCGGCGCGATCCTGACGGCGCCGGAGACGGTCACGGTGTCCTTCTCGGAGCGGGTGGACGAGCACACCGCGGGCGACCCGGGGAACTACGCGTTCTTCCCGGAGGCCGCCATTACCCGGGTGGTGGTGGACCGCACCGGCCGGATCGCCGCGGTCCGGCTCGTCCGCCCGCTGGACCTCTCGCGCACCCCGACGCTGAACCTGCGCGGCATCAAGGACCGGGCCGCGCGGCCGAACACGATGGCCCCGGCGCGCCTGCGGGTGCTGCGGCCGGGTGACGGGCTCGCCGCGGAGTACTTCGACCACCCGGACCTGACCGGCCGGTCCGTCAAGCGGGTGGACCCCGTGATCAACTTCAACTGGGCCGACGGCTCCCCGGACCCCGCGGTCCCCGCCGACGGGTTCAGCGTCCGGTGGACCGGGAAGGTCCGCGCCGAATACTCCGAGGACTACACCTTCATCACCACGACCGATGACGGCGTCCGGCTGTGGGTCAACGAACAGAAGCTGATTGACGAGTGGCACGACTCCCGGCCGGCCGAGCACCGCGCGACGATCAGGCTCCAGGCCGGCGGGGTGTATACCATCTGGATGGAGTATTTCGAGCGGTCGGTGAACGCCTCGGCGGTCCTCGCGTGGACCAGCCCCTCCGTGCCCCGCGCCGTGATCGGCCGGGACTTCCTGTACAGCGGGCTGCCGTGACGCGCCGCCGCGGGCCGTGGCTCGCCGCCGCGGCCGCCCTGCTGGCCGCCGGGTGCGGACAGGTCATCGTCCACCACATCCTGCCGCCGGCGAACCTGCCCGCGGAGCACCTCGCCCGGCTGGCGCGGCTGGCGATCGTGATCAACCTGGATCCGCCGGACATGCCCGCCGGGATCCTCGGGACCACGCTCAAGGCGTTCAACCCGGCGCTGTACTCGGACGAGCACCAGTCGCTGGCGCTCCCGCGGCTCGAGGCCCAGTCGCTCATGAACAACGCCGCCGCCGCCCTGAGCGCCCCCGGTACGGGGATGGTCGGCTGCTTCGTGGCGGGCCCGGGCGCGACCGCCTTCCTCGACGGGTTGAACGCGACGGCGGTGCTCCGCATCGTCCCGACCCGGCTCCTGGGACGGCAGTCCGCGGGCGAACTGGAGACGGAGGATCCGCAGAGCAGGAAGAAGAAGCTCACCAAGGTCTACACCCAGCAGATGGACTGCTCGTTCACCTACCGGCTTGAGGCGTGGCCGGAGCGGACCGTGCTGGCGCAGCGGACCTTCCCGGCCGATTTCTCGGCGCAGACCGCCGAACCCGTCGCGCTCAAGGAGTGGGTGCTGGCCCAGTCCGCCGTGCGGTCCAACTGGCTCGCCGGGCTCCAGCGGGACCTCCTGCCGTCGCTCGCCGCCCGCGGCCGCAAGCTCAAGAAGAACCCCTCCCCCGACGTGAAGGCGGGGTACGACGCGGCGATGAACAACCGGTGGGAGGACGCCGGGCAGCGGTGGAACGCCGAGTTCGCGCGCAACCCCAGCCTCGAGGTGATCTGGGATCTCGGGATCTGGGCCGAGCACGAGGGCCGGTTTGCCGAGGCCCGGACCTGGTACGAGCGCGCCCGGGGGATGACGGCCAAGTCCGGCGACCGGATGGCGCTGGACATCTACCTGCGCCAGATGGACATGATGTTCGCCGGCGGCGCCGCCGTGCCGCCCCCCGCGGCCGGGCCGGGCTGGTTCGACGGCCGGACGGCGGTGATCCCGTTCGGCAACGAGACCAACAATGTCGGGTCGCCGGAACGGGTCCGCGCCGCGGCGTGGAAGGAGCTGGCGCGCAAGGGCTACCCGCTCGTGTCGCTGGCGGACACCGACACCCGGGTGCGGGCCATCGGGCTCTCGCAGGGCGACCAGGTGAAGGCGTTCGATCCCGCGAAGATCGTCGCCGCGACCGGCGCGGTGCGGGTGCTCACCGGCACTGTCACCCAGTTCAAGACGGTAAACGTCGGCATCTACCAGGCGCATGTCGTCGTGGTCCAGTACCGGCTGCTTGACGCCGCCGGGCGGGACCTCTGGAGCGCGCCGGGGTACGGCGTGCATGAGATCGTGGTCCGGCCGGGCGACGCCGGCAAGGCCTTCCTGGGCGGCCTGATCGGCACCACCCTCGACAAGATGACCAACTCCTACCTCGAGGCGGAGATCAGCGACGCGGTCCTCACGGGCCTGGAATCGCTCCCCGCCCGGCCGGGCCCGGTCCAGCGGCGCGACCGCTAATGCCCGGCTTCCCGGTCTCCCCGGCGAAGCAGCAGGCGCTGGCCGAGCGGATGGCCCGCGTGGAGCTGAGGGAGGAGGATCTCGAGGAATCCTTCACGCGGTCCGGCGGCCCGGGCGGCCAGAACGTCAACAAGGTCTCGACCTGCGTCGTACTGGTCCACAAGCCCACCGGCCTGGTCGTGCGCTACCAGGTCACGCGCTCCCAGGGGTTCAACCGGTTCATGGCCCGCCGCATCCTGGTGGAAAAGCTCGAGGGGATCAAGCTCGGCGCGGCCTCCGAGGCGCAGCAGCGCACCTGGAAGATCAGGAAGCAGAAGGCGCGCCGGTCACGCCGGGCGAAGGAAAAGATCCTCCGGGACAAGCACCACCAGTCCGACAAGAAGGAGCACCGCCGCCGCCCGGAGTTCTAAGTCGAGAGTCGGTCGGTCCCCCAGAGCGCAAGGAAGGTCGAGAGGAAGCGGCGGCCGGAGCGGGCGGGCTCGACCAGCCCGGCGAGGGTCCAGCCGAGGCAGAAGGCGAGGTGGTACCCCAGATGGCCCTCGGCCATAGCTCGCCGCCAGGCGCGGTGGGCGGTGTTGACCAGGATCGTGTCGGCCTCCATCCGGGCGGGATCGTCTCGCGCGGGATCCTCCTCCAGCTCGATCCGGAGGCTCGGCAAGGGCACGGCCGGAGTCACCGGGGCGGCCGCGGGAGGGAGCGCCGGCTTCGAAAATAGCTCCGTTGACCCGAACGGGTCGTCGCCGGCGGGCGCGAGTTCGTCGGCCGCCTCGATCAGCGGCGGCGGGAGCGGAAGCGCACCGAACGGGTCCACGGCGGCCTGCAGCAGGACGCCCAAATCGAGCATCTCCGGCACCATGGCCTGCAACGTGCGGTTGAGGGTCGCGGCAAGCTGATTCAGATCGGGGGTTTCCGGTGGTGAGGCCGGTTGAACGGCCGGCTGACCTGCCGGCGTGCTGGGGCGGGTCGGTCCGGATTTCCGCAGTTTCCTGCGCGGCTTCGGATGGCTGATCCGCCGGGGGCGTGCCCGGTGCCGCACGGCCTTGCGCCGCCCCTTCCGGCCTGTCCGCCTCATGAAGTCATCCTAGCGCCAACGCCCGCCAAGCGGGCGATGATGATCAATGGTCCTTTTCCACTGCGCCGAGCCGCATCGGCTCAGCGCAGGAGATAGGCGAAGACCCCGGGATCGCAAGCCAGCACCGGCGCGGGCGGGGTTCCCGCCAGCGGGCGAACGGACAGGGGCGTGCCATCCTCGGCCAGCGCCGTGGCCTCGCGCAAGGTGGCGGGATGGCCCGGGAGCCGCGCCGGCTGCAGGCGCAGGGTCATCGGGCCGCTCCCCGGCAGCGGCGTCACCAGCACCCCGCTCCCCGAACGGGTGATCCGCGCGGCGCCGGCCGTCGTGACCGACCCGAACGCGATCGGCGTCCCCGTGGTGTTCATCCGGTCCAGTCGCGGATCGGCCGGCTGCGGCCGGGGCTCCCACCGCCATCCGGTCACCCGGCCCGCCGCGCCCGCCAGCCGCACGGTGCCCAGGATGATCCGCCGCTCGCCGTCATCCGCCCCGTCGAGCGGCTCCCGCCAGGCCCCGGCGGGGGCGTACAGCCCGGCCCGCAGTGCGAACCGGTCGCCCGGTTGTGCCCTGGCCGGCACGGTCGTCGAGGCCCGCACCGTGATCGTCCCTGCCCACGCCGTCGTCGAGACCGGCAGCTCATGGTCGGCCTGGAACCGGATCGCACCGGCGGCATCGGTGAAGTGGACGAAGGCGCGCAGCGGCTGGTCCGTCGGCTTCGCGGCCCGCCATGCCAGCCGCATCGCCACCCTGCCGCCGGGGTCCAGCGCCGGCGGGCCGACGACGGCGACGGAGATCCTGGCCTCCACCGGGTGGGTGTTCACATACACGCCCCCCGGATCGTCCGCCCACTCGACGATGATGCCATGGCGCCGCTCGAGCGCGGCCTCCACCACGCCGTCGCCCGCCGGGATCCGCGCGTGGAAGCCGTACGGGGGGAGCACGCGCCCGTCCACCGCCCAGTCGCCCTGGCCGCGGTTGACCCGGACCACGCCGCCGCCCTCCCACCGCACCACCTGCCGGTGGAGGTTCCCGTCCGCAAACTCCACCGCCTCGATGCGCCGGCCGGCGAGGGCCCGGCCGTACGGGCCCAGGAGCCAGCCCACCCGCACCACCTCGCGCCCGAATGGCGAGGCGACCATCGGCGGATGGCCGTCCAGGACCTCCGTGCACAGGTAGTCGTCGCTGTAGATCCCGTGCGTGGCGACGCTGAGCCCCGCGGCGTACCGGTCCTCGTAGCCCGCGCCGTGGACCGCAAACCGCGCGTGGTGGACGAAGTCGAGCCACGGAATCCGCTCGGCGTCCGCGCAGGGCGTGCGCCAGACGGACCACGGCCCTTCCGCCGCCCCCGGCTCCACCCGCAGGTGGTTGGCCGTGGCCCCGTCGAGGTGGCCGACCAGCGCGTCGTCGCCGCTCTCCGAAATCGTCGGAGCGCCGTCCAGCGCCTGCCGGATCCGGTCGAACGCCTCCCCCCACGCCCGTCGGGTCAGCCGCCGGTCGAAGAACGCGCCTTCCTTCGTCCACCCGTCGTAGAGGCCGATGGAGGCGAAGACGTCCACGAAGTACGCCGAGGGGGACGCGCCGGCCCGGACGAGCGCCAGGTTGCGCTCGAGGAAGGGCTGGAACCGGTCGGGGCGGAACCGGAATGATTGCGCCTTCCGCCACGCGTTGAACCACGCCTTGACCGGCGTGCGATCCTGCGCATGTGCGATGTCGGCCAGGTCGAACCCCGCGGCATCCGGGTAGGCATCAATGTAGTTGTCGTGGGGCGCGAACAGGACACCGTGCATCCGGCACGCCCCCGCCAGCGCCTTGAACTCGGCCTCGGTCCCGAACTCCGGATTCGGCGGCCAGATGTCCGGCAGCCGGAAGTCGTAGCCCCAGCGCTGCCACTGGTGCCAGATCACGACCGCGTCCGTGAGCCTGTACCGGAAGGACCGCTCCAGGGCTGCACGGGCGTCGGCGTACCGGCCGCCCCAGCAGTCGAAGACCATCCGGCCGCGCAGCCGGGCCACCCCGTCCCCGGGTCGGCGGCCGTCCAGGTCCCGCCACACCGCGGCCCCGGCCCACGCCGTCGGGGCGGGGATCACCCAGATCGTCTGGTCCAGCGGCGCCACCAGGGTCGCCCGCCGGGCCGGGCCGTCCACCTCCAGCGCGTCCGGCGGGACGGTGACGGCCTGAACGATGGCGGAACCCGGGGTGAATTCGTACCCCGCAAACGACGTGGCGAGGAAGTGGCCGTCGTACGGCAGCCGGAACCGGCCGGGGTCCACGAGGACATTGCCCGCGCCCGCGAAAATCCGGCGGGGCCGCGCGGACCAGGGGCCGAGCCCGGCCGCCTCGATCCGGACCGCCTCCCAGGGCCGCGCCGCGGGGAGATGGTCGAGGGACAGGTCCGCCCGGAGCGCCCCGCGCTCGACCCGCAACGCGATCACCAGGTCGAAGGTTCCCGCGGGCGAGGCGAAGGCGTGCCGGAACGCGATGATGCCGCCCGCCGACTCGTCGCGTGCCGCGAGCAGGGTGGCCCCAGACGCGGCCGGGGCCAGCTGGCAAGAAGGTGGGCGTTCACCTGTCCGCCTGGAAGCATCATCGGAGGGGTCCGGTTAAGGGGTTGTGCTTGGCTCAGGCCGCGGCCTGGCCGAGGGCGGACACGATGTTGTCGACCACTTCCTCGACCAAGATCCGATCGTCGCCCTCGCCCATTACGCGGACCACCGGCTCGGTGCCGGAGGAGCGCACCAGGAGGCGGCCATGGCCGTTGAGCCGTTTCTCGCCAGCGTCGATGGCCGATTTGACATCGGCATCGTCGAGCGGTTTGCCAGTGCGGTAGCGCACGGTCTTCAGGATGCGGGAGTTAGCGAAGACCGACACGTAGAACCGGGCGGCCTCCTCGGCCTGGGTGTCGAACCACAGGAAGGGGGTAATTTTCTGCATGAGTGCGCTCCTCAGCCAGCCTCTTTCTGCAGAGCGCGTGCGTACGTCGGGCGCGCTACGACACGCTGCACGTACGTCTCGCGCAGCGGCGACTCAGGCAGCAGCGGCGCCACCGGCTGGAAAGCCGTGCCATAAAGCACATCGAGCGCCGAGAACCGCACCCCCAGCAGGAACGGCCCGGGCGCCGACCGATGACCAGGTTGGCGAGCAGAATCATCAGCAGGACGGAGAAGAAGACCAGCAGGTTCACGGTCCAGGTGGAGCCGAACAGCAATGACATCTCGGTAACGCTCTTGGTCTCGACCAGCAGGAACCCCGCTCCCAGCGCAAACATCAGCCCGTCGAAGCCGCGGGTGAGCTCCCGCCCTCCGGCCCACCCGACCATGCCCGCGGCGAGGACCAGGATGGCAGCGAGCGCCCAGACGTAGTGGGAGGGGACGACCCGCCGGAAGAGATAGAGGTAAGGCCAGTCGTCGTGGGGCGGCGTTTCGTCCGGAACCGCGGCGTTCGCGTCCGGCGCTGGAACCGCCTCGGGGCCCACCACGAACGTGTAGTTGAACAGGCGCGCCTGGGGCTGGAAGAGGACCACGGGCTCCTTACCGAACGCGGTTTTCACCAGGTGGAAGATCTTGGCGGCAATCTCCACCGTGGGAGACATGTGGTAGGCCACGAGGTGGCCTCCGGGTTTCAGGTGCGCCCGCATCGCCTGGAACGCTTCGACGGTGTACACGTAATTATCCAGACGCAGCGAAGAGAAGCCGGAGAGCAGCGTCTGGCTGTCGAGGGTGCCGAGGACGATGGCGTCGTACCGCCGCCCGGTGCGGCGCAGGAAGCTGCGGGCATCATCCACGTACGTCGTGACCCGGGGATCCGCATACGGCGATCGTTGTCGCGCGGCCTCACCGAGCGCCAGAATGACCGGATCGATCTCCACGGCGTCCCCGTGGGCCACGCCCCTCCCCAGCCACAGCGACCGCTCCTTGCCAGTGCCGGCCCCCCAGGACCAGCACCGAGCCCGGCCGCGGGATCAGGCGGAACGGTCTCAGGTAGTCACCTCGCACCGCTGCGATTCGCTGATCGTGCTGCGCCACGGTGGAGTCGAGGTCAAGGACGTACTGGTGCACCGAGCCGTTCACGTCGAGGCTCACCGACCGGTGGGCGGACTCGGGGATGGCGAACACGTTGATGCGATAGTAGGGCGACCAGTACTCCGGTTGCGGGCCCGCGGTCCACCACGCCAGAATCACGGCCCCGGCGCCCGCCAGCGCGATGCCGGCGGCAAAGGGCCGCTGTGGAAGCGACAGGAGGAGCC
>CAYNUZ010000073.1:0-10199 GCA_964400385.1 uncultured bacterium
GTCGGGCCACGGCAAGACGTCGGGGCGCGGCTTCAAGGGCCAGTTCTCGCGCACGGGCGCCAAGCGGCGCCCCGGGTTCCGCGGCGGCGACCTCCCGCTCGTGCTCAAGATCCCCAAGCGCGGCTTCGTGTCGCCCTTCAAGGTCAACTACCAGGTCGTCAACGTCGCCGACCTGGAGGCCGCCTTTACGGCCGGGGCCGCGGTCACGCCCGACGCGCTGGTCTCGTCGGGGGTGCTCTCCACCAAGAAGCCGGCGGTCAAGATCCTGGGCGACGGGGCCCTCACCAAGGCGCTGAACGTCAGCGCCCACGCCTTCACCGAGTCGGCGAAGAAGAAGATCGCCGCGGCCGGCGGTTCGACCACCACGCTGAGCTGATCCCGCACCACCCGGCCGTCCATGCTTGAAGCCCTGCGCAACCTCTTCGCCCTGCCCGACCTCCGGAACCGGCTGATCATCACGCTCGTGGCCCTCGCCGGGTTCCGCCTCGGCTGCCATGTGCCCGCCCCCGGCGTCAACGCCAAGGCGCTCCAGGAGCTGCTGCACACGGACGCGGGCGGGGTCTTCGGGCTGGTGGACCTCTTCTCGGGCGGCGCGCTGTCGCGGTTCTCCGTCTTCGCGCTGGGCATCATGCCCTACATCTCGACCTCCATCATCATGCAGCTCATGACCACCGTGATCCCCCAGCTCGAGCGCCTGTCCAAGGAGGGCGAATCGGGCCGGCGGATCATCAACCAGTGGACCCGGTACGGCACCGTGGTGCTGTGCGTGATCCAGGGCCTGGGCACCACGACCTGGCTGAAGAACCTCCCCCCGTCGCACGCCTTCGGGCCGGTGCTCCAGGAATGGAACGTCTGGATCCAGATGCTCCTGGTCCTCACGCTCACCACCGGCACGATCACGCTCATGTGGGTGGGCGAGCAGGTCTCGGAGCACGGCATCGGCAACGGGATGTCGCTGTTGATCTTCGCGGGGATCGTGGCCCGCATCCCCTTCGAGATCAGCTCGACCGCCAAGCTGGTGACGGTGGGGGAAATCGGGTTCCTGCGCCTGTTCGCGTTCATCGCGGTCATGATCGCCATGACCGCGCTGGCCGTGGTGACCCAGCAGGCGCACCGCAAGATCCCGGTCCAGTACCCCCAGCGCACCCGGGCCGGCTTCCCGGCCATGGGCGGCGTGGCCACGTCGCTGCCCCTCAAGGTGGACTACTCGGGCGTCATCGCGGTGATCTTCGCCTCCTCACTGCTCCAGTTCCCGAACTTCATGGTCAAGATGGCGTACCAGGAGGGCGCGGACACGCCGATCCAGCGGGCGCTGCGGCTGTTCCTCGACTATTTCGGCACGGGCACCGCGCTGTACACGGTGGCCTATGGCGCCCTCATCGTCTTCTTCTGCTTCTTCTACACGGCGGTGGTGTTCAACCCGACCGACGTCGCGGAGAACATGAAGAAGTTCGGCGGGTTCGTACCGGGCATCCGGCCCGGGCCCTCCACGGCGGAGCACATCGACCACACGCTGACCCGGATCACGATGCTCGGCGCGATCGGCGTCGTGGTGATCGCGATCCTGCCCGAGGGGATGGCGCACGGGATGAAGATCCCGTTCTACTTCGGCGGCACAACGCTCCTCATCACGGTGGGCGTGGCGCTGGACACGCTCAAGCAGCTGGAATCGCACCTGCTGATGCACCACTACGAGGGATTCATGAAGAAGGCCAAGCTCCAGGGCCGGATGCCCTATTGATGATGAACCGCATGAACCTGGTCCTGCTGGGCGCGCCCGGATCGGGCAAGGGCACCTATGCGGCGCGGGTCTCGGTGACGCTCTCGATCCCGGCCATCTCCACCGGCGACATCCTGCGGCACGCGGTGGCCGCGGGGACGCCGATCGGGCTGGAGGCCAAGGGGTACATGGAGGGCGGCAAGCTGGTGCCCGACGAGGTCATGAGCCGGGTCCTGAAGGCCCGGCTGTCCGAGCCGGACTGCGCCCCGGGCTTCATCCTGGACGGGTATCCGCGCACGCTGGCGCAGGCCCACCTGCTGGACGCCACCCTGGCCGAGGCGGGCACCCGCGTGACCTGGGCGGTCTCCATCGGGGTGGAGGACGACTTGGTCATGAAGCGGCTGGGCGGCCGGCGGTCGTGCCCGAACTGCGGCGCCGTCTATAATATCCACACCCTCAAGCCGGCCCGGGAGGGGATCTGCGACAAGTGCGGGACGGCGATCGTGACCCGGCCCGACGACGAGCCGGCCACGATCCGGAAACGGCTCACCGTGTACGCGGAGCAGAGCGCCCCGCTGATCGCGCACTACCGCCAGCGGGGCGTCCTGAAGGAGCTCGACGGCGGCGCGCCGCTCGACGAGGTGCTGACGCTCATCGTCGGGTACGCCCGGGGGGTGACGGCATCGTAACCGTGGCGTCCCCCGCGGAGGCGACGCGCCTGCGGCAGTCGTGCCGCCTGGCCGCCCAGGTGCGCGAGGAGCTGCGGACGATGCTGAAGCCGGGGATCGAGACGCGCGAGCTGGACGCGTACGCCGCGGCGCGCATCGAGCGGCTGGGCGCGAAGTCGGCGTTCAAGGGGTACCGCGGGTACCCGGCGACGCTGTGCGTGTCGGTGAACGAGGAGGTCGTGCACGGGATCCCCGGCAAGCGCCGGCTGAACGCGGGGGACCTCGTGAGCATCGACATCGGCGTCGTGTACGACGGGTTCTACGCCGACACGGCGGTCTGCGAGCCGGTCGGGGCGGCCGACGAGGCCGGCCGGAAGCTGCTCCGGACGACGGCCGAGGCGCTGCTGGCCGGGATCGCGGCGGCGCGGGCCGGCCGGAAGGTGTCGGACATCTCGCATGCCGTGCAGACGCGGGTGGAGCGCGACGGGTTCACGGTGGTCCGGGAGTTCGTGGGGCACGGGATCGGGCGGGCGATGCACGAGGAGCCGCAGATCCCGAACTACGGGAGCCCGGGCCGGGGCATGGCGCTCCGGGCCGGCCAGGCGCTGGCGATCGAGCCGATGGTGAACGAGGGGATCGCCGGGGTGCGGGTGCTGGAGGACGGGTGGACCGCGGTCACCTCCGACGGCAAGCGCAGCGCCCACTTCGAGCACACGGTGCTGGTGACGGACGGGGCGGCCGAGATCCTGACCGCGTGGAACGGGGGGACCGAGGCGTGACGCCGAAAGAGGAACCGATCATCGTCGAAGGCAAGGTCGTCGAGGCCCTGCCCAACGCGATGTTCCGGGTGGAGCTGGACAACGGCCACAAGGTCCTGGCCCACGTCTCGGGCAAGATGCGGATGCACTTCATCCGGATCCTGCCGGGGGACCGGGTGACGGTGGAGCTGTCGCCGTACGACCTGACGCGCGGTAGGATTACGTTTCGGTTGTGAAGGGCAAGGAGGAATCATGAAGGTACGCAGTTCCGTCAAGACCATGTGTGCGAAATGCAAGATCATCAAGCGCGGCGGGGTGGTGCGGGTCATCTGCAGCAACCCGAAGCACAAGCAACGTCAGGGATAAGGAGGAGCAGGGTTTATGGCACGACTGGCAGGGATCGAGCTTCCGCGGGACAAGCGGATCGACGTGGCGCTGAACTACATTTACGGCATCGGGCCGACCTCGGCGCGCGAGATCCTCGCGACGTCCCAGGTCCGGGGCGAGCGGCGCGTCCGCGAGTTGACCGAGGATGAGGTGCATCGCCTGCAGTCCGCGGTGTCGAAGTACAAGGTGGAGGGCGACCTCCGCCGCGACGTGTCGGCCAACATCAAGCGGCTGATCGACATCCAGTGCTACCGGGGCACCCGCCACCAGAAGGGGCTCCCCGTGCACGGCCAGAGGACCCGGACGAACGCGCGCACCCGCAAGGGCCCGCGCAAGACCGTGGGCGTCATGCGCGCCAAGGCGACGCGCGGCGGGGCCCCGGGCGCCGGCGGCGCAAAGGGAGGCAAGTAACATGGCTGACGAGAAACCGGTCGCCGCGACCCCCGCGGGCGCGCCCGCGGAGAAGGTGGAGCGCAAGCCCCGGCGGGCCGCCCCGTCGCGCGCCATCGCGCACATCAAGGCGAGCTTCAACAACACGATCGTCACGGTCACGGACGCCACGGGCGCGGTCATCGCCTGGGCGTCGGCCGGCTCGGTCGGGTTCAAGGGCGCCCGGAAGGGCACCCCGTTCGCCGCGCAGCTCGCGGCCGAGACGGTGGCCAAGAAGTCCATCGACGCGGGCGTCAAGGAAGTGTCCCTGCTGGTCAAGGGCCCGGGCGTCGGCCGCGAGGCCGCGATCCGCGCCATGCAGGCCGCCGGGCTGGAAGTGTCGCTCATCAAGGACGTGACGCCGATCCCGCACAACGGGTGCCGTCCGCCCAAGCGGCGGAGGGTCTAACCATGTCGAGGAGACTCGGACCCAAGTGCCGGCTGTGCCGCCGCGAAGGCATGAAGCTGTTCCTCAAGGGCGCGCGCTGCTTCGGCCCGAAGTGCGCCATCGAGCGGCGCCAGTCGGCGCCGGGCATGCACCAGGAGCGGCGCAAGAAGATGACCGACTACGGCGTGCAGCTGCGCGAGAAGCAGCGCATGAAGCGCCTCTACGGCGTCTTCGAGGCGCAGTTCGTGAAGTTCCTCGCCAAGGCCGAGACGCAGTCCGGCAACACGTCGGAGAACCTGCTCCGGCTGCTGGAGCGGCGGCTGGACAACGTGGTGTACCGGATGGGGTTCGCCCCGTCCCACGCCGCGGCGCGCGAGCTGGTGTCGCACGGGCACGTGCACGTCAACGCGGAGCGCGTGGACGTGGCCTCGTACCTGGTGCGGGCCAACGACGAGGTCCTCGTGGCCACGCCGGACCTCAAGGAGGCCGTCGGGGCCTGCGTGAAGGCGGCCCGGGAGCGCGGCGGCATCGTGGGCTGGGTCGAGGTCTCGGCCGACGAGCTCAAGGGCACCGTCAAGGCGCTGCCGAACAAGGACGACATCTCGATCCCCGTGGACGAGAACCTGGTCGTCACGTACTACTCCAAGTAACCGACCGACAGGGACCGCAACCCGGATGTTCGAGTGAAATGACGTCCGGAGACAAAGGAGCCTGAACCATGCGCTGGAAAGAGTTCACGATGCCGACCAAGTCCGAGTTCTCGGCCGACACGCTCACCTCGACCTACGGCAAGTTCGTCATGGAGCCGTTCGAGCGCGGGTACGCGCTGACGCTGGGCAACGCCCTGCGGCGGAGCCTCCTGTCCTCCATCGAGGGCGCGGCGCCGGTCGCGGTCAAGTTCGAGGGCGTGCAGCACGAGTTCAGCACGATCCCGGGCGTCGCCGAGGACACGCTGGACATCATCCTGAACATCCGCCAGCTCAAGTTCCGGCTCCACGGCGCGCCGCCGAAGACCCTGCGGCTCAACGTGTCCGGCGAGAAGGAGGTCACGGCCGAGGACTTCGAGCCGAACACCGAGGTCGAGATCCTCAACCCCAAGCAGCACCTGGCGCAGCTCACCGAGAAGACCGCGAAGCTCACCATCGAGGTCACCCTCGAGGTCGGACGCGGGTTCGTCCCGGCGGAGCGCAACCGGCCCGCGGAGCAGGTGATCGGCGTGATCCCCCTGGACTCCAACTTCAGCCCGGTGGTGCGCGTGCGCTACGACGTCGAGAACACCCGGGTCGGCCAGGTCACCGATTTCGAGCGCCTGGTGCTCGAGGTGTGGACGGACGGCCGCGTGACCCCGGAGAAGGCCGTGGACGAGGCCGGGTTCATCCTGCGCGAGCACTTCGCGCTGCTGGTGAAGGCCGAGGCCGAACACGGCGGGGCCGGCGTGGTGAAGGAGACCGAGCGGGTCAAGGACCTGGTGCTCAAGGGCATCGAGGAGCTGGACCTGTCGGTGCGCGCCCTCAACTCGCTGCATAACGAGAGCATCAAGACGATCGGCGAGCTCGTGACCCGGACGGACGAAGACCTGCTGAAGTTCAAGAACTTCGGCCGCAAGTCGCTCGAGGAGATCAAGGCCGCGCTGGCCAACTTCGGCCTGACGCTGGGCATGGACGTGTCTGCCTTCCAGCAGACCGGATCGAATTGAGACACCGTCGGTCCACCCGCCACTTCAACCGGTTCGCCAGCCACCGGCTGCGGATGCTGCAGCACATCACGGAGGGGCTCTTCAAGTCCTTCCTGGTGGTGACGACCGTGGAGAAGGCCAAGGAGGCCCGCGCGTGGCTGGAGCCGCTCATCACGCTGGCGCGCAAGGGTGATCCCGCGTCCCAGCGGCTGGTGCAGCAGGTGATCAAGGACAAGGTCGCCTACAAGACCCTCTTCGAGAAGCTCGGGCCCCACTTTGCGGACCGGCCGGGCGGCTACACCCGGATCCTCCGGATCGGCCGCCGCCCCGGCGACGGCGCGGAGCAGGCCGTCCTGGAGCTGGTGGACCGCGAGAAGCTGGGCCCGCCGCCGGGCAAGCCGGTGGCCAAGAAGAAGGAAGCCAAAGAGAAGGCGGGTGCCGGAGCCCGCTGATTCCAAGCCCCGGAAAGTAGAGGCCGTCCGCGGGACGCAGGACCTCCTCCCGGAGGTCGCTGCCCGCTGGCACCAGGTCGAAGAGACCATCCGGGGCGTCCTCGCCCGGTACGGGTTCGGCGAGATTCGCACCCCGATCTTCGAGCACGTGGAGTTGTTCCGGCGCGGCACCGGCCTGGGGTCCGACGCCGTGGCCAAGGAGCTGTACGAGTTCACCGACAAGGGTGACCGGCAGCTCGCCCTGCGGCCCGAGGGCACGCCGGCCGTGGTCCGCGCGTACATCGACGCCAGCCTCCACCAGAAGGGCGGCCGCCACAAGCTCTACTACATCGGCCCGATCTTCCGGTACGACCGGCCCCAGAAGGGGCGGTACCGCCAGCACCACCAGGTCGGGGTCGAGGTGTTCGGCAACCCCGACCCGTCGCAGGACGCCGAGGTGATGGACCTCGGGGACGCGATCCTCGGGTCGCTGGGCGTCACCGGGTACGAGCGGCGGATCAACTCCAACGGCGACCCGGCCTGCCGGCCCGCGTACGAGGCGGCGCTGCGGGCGTTCATCGAGGCGCGCAAGGACCAGGTCTGCAAGGACTGCTCCGGCTACCGGCTGGAGCACAACATCCTGCGGGTCCTGGACTGCAAGGTCGAGGCGTGCCGCGCCATCACCGCCGACGCGCCGAAGATGATGGACCACCTGTGCGACCCCTGCAAGGCGCACCACGCCGGCGTCCTGGCGCACCTCAAGACCCTGGGCATCGAGACCGTCCACGACCCGCGGCTGGTGCGCGGCCTCGACTACTACACCCGCACCTGCTTCGAGTACGTGCCGAAGGACGCCGGGCAGCAGGGCACGCTGCTGGGCGGCGGCCGGTACGACCGGCTGGTGGAGGCGCTGGGCGGACCGGCCATCCCGGCCGTGGGCTGGGGCATGGGCATCGAGCGCGCGCTGGACGCGGCGGCCCCCGTCCCGCCCCCGCCCGGGCTCACGGCCTACGTGCTGGCCACCGCCGATGACGCCTACCCGCGCGCGCTCAAGCTCACCCAGGCGCTGCGCCGGGCCGGGGTGGCGTGCGAGCTGGGCCAGGGCGGCAAGAGCCTCAACAGCCAGCTCCGTGCCTCCGGCTCGTCCGGCGCCGCCTGGGCCGTCTTCGTGGCTCCGGGCGAAGGCCCGGTTGGATTGAAAAACCTGGGAACCGGCCATCAAGATGATGTTGCAGAGGAGTTCCTGACGAGCAAAATATCCGGACAGTCATAATGCGGCAGACCCGATTGATGAAGTGGATAGGCGAGTCTCTGATTCATGCCAGCTAAGGCTGGTTCGCTTGACTTCTGGAATGTCGAATGGACATGGCAATATGGTTCCATGATCAAAATGACGATCAGCCTTGATGTAAATACTAAACGGTGGCTCGATCAGCAGGCCCGGCAGGCGGGTATTCCGGTGAGCCAGCTTGTTTGCGAGGCCATCGAATCAATGAGACGGAATGCCGTGCCTGAATCCCCGCCAGTTGACTTCCTGCTCAAGAAGACGGCTGGCATGTGGAAGGGGCAGCGCAAGCGGAAGTATTTAGTCCGGTTATTCGGGAAAATCGAATACGATCCTGCCTACGACTATAAGTCGGCGAGGCGCGGCCCGGCATAAACCCGCCGGTTGGGATGATGTTAATCTAAGTGACCATGCTGGCTTCTAAAGAATACCGGTCCCATACGTGCGGTGAGCTGCGGGCGGACCACGCCGGGACGACCGTCCGGCTGTCCGGCTGGCTGCACAACCGCCGGGACCTGGGGGGGGTGCTCTTCCTCGACCTGCGGGACCACTACGGCCTGGTCCAGCTCGTGGTGCCACCGGACGCCCCCTGCCATGAGGTCCTGACCCACCTCACCAAGGAGAGCGTGATCCGGGTGGACGGGGCCGTCACCAGGCGTGACGCCGCGACGGTGAACAAGGCCATTCCGACGGGGGAGATCGAGGTCCGGGTCACCGCGGCCGAAGTCCTGACCCGGGCCGAGCCGCTCCCGTTCAGCGTCTACCCGGAACAGGAGACGCCCGAGGACCTGCGGCTCAAGTACCGGTACCTGGACCTGCGCAAGTCCAAGATGCACGCGAACATCATGACCCGGACGAAGGTCATCACCTTCATCCGCGAGCAAATGCGCCGGGAGGGATTTACCGAGCTGAACACCCCGATCCTGACCAACTCCAGCCCGGAGGGGGCGCGGGATTACCTCGTCCCCTCCCGGATCTACCCGGGCCAGTTCTATGCACTGCCGCAGGCCCCGCAGCAGTTCAAGCAGCTCTTCATGGTGGCGGGCTTCGACCGGTATTTCCAGATCGCCCCGTGTTTCCGGGACGAGGACAGCCGGGCCGACCGGTCCCCGGGGGAGTTCTACCAGCTCGACATCGAGATGAGTTTCGTCACCCAGGAGGACGTCTTCGCGGTCCTCGAGACCGTGCTGCCGAACGTCTTCAACGAGTTCGGGGGCGGCAAGAAGGTGACCGGCGCGCCCTTTCCCCGGCACAGCTTTGCCGACACGATGCTGAAGTTCGGCACCGACAAGCCGGACCTGCGCATCCCGATCGAGATGCGCGACGTCACCGGCCTGCTCGCCCCGGTCATCCCGTTCTTCAAGGGCAAGCTCGTCCGGGCGCTGCCGGCCCCCGGGGGCGCGGCGCAACCCCGGTCGTTCTTCGACGGGGTGGTGGCGAAGGCGACCCAGGAGGGCGCCGACGGGCTGGGGTACATCGCCCTCAAGCCGGGCGCGGCCCTGTCCGGCCCGCTGGCCAAGTTCATCCCGGCCGAGCTGCACCCGAAGGTGCTCGAGGCGTGCGGGATCAAGGAGGGCGATGCGGCCTTCTTCTACGCCTCCGCCGAGGAGGCCGGGCTGCACACCGTCCTCGCGCCGCTCCGCAAGCACGTGGGCGAGGCGCTGGGGCTGGCGGAAAAGGACTGCTTCCGGTTCTGCTGGATCACGGACTTCCCGATGTACGAGAAGGACAAGGAGACCGGGCAGGTGGCGTTCTCCCACAACCCCTTCTCGATGCCGCAGGGCGGGCTGGAGGCCCTGAACGCCGGCAACCCGCTGGCGGTGAAGGCGTTCCAGTACGACATCGTGTGCAACGGAATCGAGCTCTCCTCGGGCGCGATCCGCAACCACCGGCCGGACATCCTGTACCGCGCCTTCGAGCTGGCCGGGTACCCGCCCGCGACGGTGGACGAGAAGTTTCCCGCGCTGGCCACGGCGTTCAAGTACGGCCCCCCGCCGCACGGCGGCATCGCGCCCGGCATCGACCGCATCGTGATGCTCCTGACCGGCGAGGACAACATCCGCGAAACCATCGCCTATCCGCTCAACCAGAAGGCGCAGGACCTCATGATGGGCGCGCCCAGCCGGGCGACCGACAAGCAGCTCAAGGAGCTGCACCTCAAGGTCGTGGAACCCGTGACCAAGCCGGGGGAACCCGCTGGTCGCTAAGGTCGTCTTCGCGCCCGGGCCGGGACTGGCCGTCCTGTTCGGGTTCCGCGAGGAGCACCTCCGCCATCTCGAGACCGCCCACGGCGTCCAGGTCATCGCGCATGGCAACGAGGTGACCCTGCGGGGCCCCAAGGCCGGGGTCGAGGCCGCCGCCAAGGTGCTCCACCGGCTCCGGGCGGCGGGCCCGTCGCCCGCGCCCTCGGACGTGCAGGCGATCCTCGCGGGCCGCGCCGGCGGACGGCGGCGGGACG
>CAYNUZ010000074.1:0-10147 GCA_964400385.1 uncultured bacterium
GGCTGGTGCCGGGCGCGGGCCGCCGCGGCGGACGCGGCCACGGCGGCGTCAAAGATCAGGTCGTTCAGCTTCATTCCGTCGGGGATCACGAGTTGATAGCGCATGGTTGGGTTCCTCCACTCCGATTGCACCACCGTCCGGCGCCCCGCGACATCGCCGCAGGCACCCCGCGGAGCTGACGGCCGTCAGGTCCGCCCGGGATTCGCCCTGTCCGTGCGCCGGTGCGGCGCAGGATCCGCGTTGAGGAGGCAGGCCACGACCGGCTCCGTAACGCGCAAGGTCACCGGGAAGGCCCGGCGCTGCGCCGCATGGCCCCCGCCGAGCACGGCGGGGGCCCGGGGCGTGACCGACCGGGCCAGCCGCGTCCCGCGGCCCAGCTCGAATCCCACCGCCCCCTCCAGGAGCAGGTAGGTGACGTACGGGATATGGTCGCGATAGACGAGGATCCTCCCGGTGCGGAAGACGTGCCGCGACAGGCCCCCCGCAAGGCGCTCGGCCTGCGCCGGCGTGAGGGCGCGCACCAGCCCCGGGGGGAGCCGGGCGCCCCCCGGCAGGTCACCGGACTTCACCCTTCGCGCCGCGTCGATGAATCCCGTCTGCATCCCGGCCCTCCTTGTTCCACGTGATGTCAGTCCGTCCGCCCCATGCCCGCCGCGGCCAGCGGCCGCAGCGGCTGGTATTCGCACAGCGGCTCCTCGGCCAGCCAGTCGCCGCCCGTCCGCGCATAGCCGCGGGCGCGGCACCCCCCGCAGATGACCTTGAAGTGGCACGCGCCGCACTTGCCCTCGAGCAGGTTGGGATCCCGCAGCGAGGCCAGCATGGGCGACGCCTCCCAGATCTCCCGGAACGTCCGCTCCCGCACGTTGCCGCACGCCACCGGCAGGTAGCCGCACGGGAACACCTCCCCCTTGTGGGAGACGAACGCCACGCCGACGCCCGCGAGGCACCCGCGGGTGACCTGGTGGAGCGCCTGGCCCGGCGGCATCATCACCGCGGGGGCGCCCGTCCGGGCCTGCCGGTGGTGGCTGGCCGGGGGCGTCCGGCCGTCCTGCCGCACCACCCGGAAGTAGTGGGGGGAGCACGTGGCCTTGAGCTCGAGCCGGCCCTCCCGCTCCCGGTCGTAGAGCCATCCCAGCCACTCCTCGGCCTCCCGGGCCGAGAGCATCTCCTTCTCCGCGATCGAGACGCCGCACCCCACCGGGACGAACATGAAGAAGTGGAGGGCATCGACGCCCAGCGCGATCGCCTGCTCGTAGATCTCCGGCAGCTCGCCGACGTTGTGCTTCGTGACCGTGAAATTGATCTGCGTCCCGACGCCCAGGCTCCGCAGCGCGGCCAGCGCGCGCACCGACTTGTCGTGCGAGCCGGGAATCCCGCGGAACAGGTCGTGGGTCTCCGGATCGGCGCCGTCGAGGGAGATCGCCACCCGGGCGAACCCCGCGTCCCGGATCTTCCAGGCCATGGCCGCGTCGATCAGGGTCCCGTTGGAGGCCAGCGCCGGGCGCAGGCCCCGCTCCCGGGCGTGGCGGGCAAGCCGGAAGATGTCCGGCCGCATGAGCGGCTCGCCGCCCGAGAAGACCAGAATGGGCTTGGCCGTGGCAGCGATCTGGTCGATGAGCTCCAGCCCCTGCAGCGTCGTCAGGTCGTCCCGGGAGAGCGCCGTCATGACGTCCAGCCGGCGGCAGTGGACACACTGGAGGTTGCAGCCCGCGGTGGACTCCCAGAACACCAGGCGCAGGTCGGGCTGCAGGGTGGAAAGCATCACCTGTACGTTGCCGGATGTCCCGGCCGGCGGCTATGCCGCCGAGCGGCCCCGGGGGCTGACCCCGGTCACCCTTTTGGAACCGCCACCCGCGCGGGCCGCCGGGAGGTCAACCCAGCGAGGCGGCCTGCCGCTCCAGGGCCTTCTGGTTGAGGATCGTGATGGTGCGCCCCCGGGAGGCGATCACCTTCTTCTCCTCCATCTCGGCGAGCAGCCGGATCACGGTCTCCTGGGCCAGCCCGGTCAGCTCGGCCAGGTCGAGCCGGGTGAAGGGGACCGTGAGCGTCCCGGCCGCCTTGTCCTTGCCGCCATGCGTGGCGTGCAGCACCAGCAGCAGTTCCGCCAGCCGCTCGTGCGAGGACTTCATCGCCATGTCGCGCGCCTTGTCCTCCGCCAGCCGGACGTCCTCCGCCAGGTGCGCCATGAGCTTGAGCGCCAGCAGGCTGTGCTTCTCGAGCAGCGACCGGAAGGCCGTCTCGTCCACGTACGACAGGGCGGCGTCGTCCAGGGCCTCGGCGGTCGCCGTGTACGGCTGCCGGGCCACCAGGGCCCGGTACCCGAGCAGGTCGCCCGGGCCGGCGATCCGCATCGTGAGTTGGTGGCCCTTGTGGTCCGACTTGTAGACCTTGACCCGGCCCCGGCAGACGATGAACACGCCGTGCGGCAGGTGGCCCTCATAGAACACCACCTGCCGCTTCTTGTAGACGTTCGAGATGCGGGACGCCTTGAACGCCTCGAACTCCTTGTCCTGGAGGTCGGTGAAAAAGCAGGTCTTCCGGTCCCGGCACAGCCCGCACTCGGGAGCCCGCGTCGCCGTCATGCCCATGTCATCCTGAATGCATGATCGGGCGCACCGGTTCCGCCCGCAAGGGGGATGCACGCCAGGACACTGACGGCCGTCATACGGCGAGGCTGCCCACCGGCAACGGAACGGTAGAATGTGCATTCAGCCAAGTGACGAAGCGACCGCGGACTCCCCCGGCCCGACGCTCCCGGCGCGCCCCCGGCCGCGCCGCCGCCGCCCCGTTCGCAGGCTCGTTCGAGGACCTCTTCGAGGCCTCGCCGGACGCGATCGTCATCGTCCGGCGGGACGGCACCATCGTCCTGGCCAACAAGCAGGCCGTCGCCCTGTTCGGCCATCCCCTCGAGGGGCTGATCGGGCGGCCGGTCGAGGACCTCGTGCCCGCGCGGTTCCGGGCGCGGCACCCGGGCAACCGCACCGGGTATTTCCAGAACCCGCACGCCCGGCCCATGGGGATGGGGCTCGACCTGGCCGGGCTGCGCAGCGACGGCACGGAGTTTCCCGCGGAGATCTCCCTGGCCCCGATGAAATCCGGGAAGGACACGCTCGTGATGGCCGCGGTCCGGGACATGACGGACCGGGTCCGGGCGGAGGAGGCGCGGCGGAAGACCGCCGAGGAGGCCAACCGGCTCAAGAGCGAGTTCCTCGCCAACATGTCGCACGAGTTGCGGACCCCCCTCAACGGCATCATCGGGTTCGCCGACCTCATGGCCAGCGGCAAGGTCGGACCCGTGTCGGCCGAGCACCGGGAGTACCTTGGCGACATCCTGGTCTCCGGCCGGCACCTCCTCCAGCTCATCAACGACATCCTCGATGTGGCCAAGATCGAGGCGGGCCGGATGGAGTTCCACCCGGAGGAAGTGGCGCTCGGCCGGCTGGTCGGCGAGACCTGCGACGCCGTGCGGAGCCTGGCGGCCGACCGGAAGATCGACCTGGCAGCCCGCGTGGCCCCGGACATCGCCACGGTCCGGTGTGACCCGGCCCGCCTGCGCCAGATCCTCTACAACTTCCTCTCCAACGCCCTCAAGTTCACCGCCGAAGGCGGCCGGGTCCGGGTCCGGACGGCGGCCGAAGGGGCGGACCGGTTCCGGCTCGAGGTCGAGGATACCGGGATCGGCATCAAGCCGGAGGATGTGGCCCGGCTGTTCGGCGAGTTCACCCAGCTCGACGCCGGGCCCGCCCGGCGGCAGCAGGGCACCGGGCTGGGACTGGCGCTGACCAAGCGGCTCGTCGAGGCGCAGGGCGGCCGGGTCACGGTCACCAGCACGCCGGGCCGGGGCAGCGTCTTCGCCGCGATCCTGCCCCGGTCGCCGGAGCCGCGCCGTGCCCGGTGAGCGGATCCTGATCGTGGACGACCACCCGCTCAACCTCAAGCTGGCGCGCCTCATCCTGGCCGCCGAAGGTTACGAGATCCGGACGGCCGAGGACGCCGACTCCACCCTCCAGGTCCTCGCCACCTTCACCCCCCGGATGATCCTGATGGACCTGCAGCTTCCGGGAGTGGACGGATTCGAGCTGACCCGGCGGCTCAAGGCCGATCCGGCCACCGCCGGCATCATGATCGTCGCACTGACGGCCTTTGCCATGAAGGGGGACGAGCGGCGGGCCCGGGAGGCGGGGTGCGACGGGTACATCACCAAGCCGGTGGACGCCGAGCGGCTGCCCCGGCTCGTGGCCGGGTACCTCGCGGGGACGCCGGTATGAGCGGGCCCCTGATCCTGCTCGTGGAGGACGACGACCGGTCCCGCAAGGCCACGACCCGGCAGCTCGAGGTCGAGGGGTTCTCGGTGCTGGGGTTCGAGGGCGCCGAGGAGGCGCTCGTCGAGATGCGGACCACCCGCCCCGCCCTGGTCCTGTCCGACGTCAGGCTGCACGGCATGGACGGCATCCAGCTCTGCCGGCAGGTCAGGGCGGACGCGAAACTGGCGGGCGTTCCCGTCATCCTCCTCTCGGGGGCCCGGATCGAGACCGAGGACCAGATCGAGGGGATCGAGCGCGGGGCGGATGACTACCTCCTCAAGCCCGTCGTGGGACGGCTGCTGGTGGCGCGGATCCGCGCGGTCCTCCGGCGGTATGCCGCGCCCGGGGCGCTCAAGGCGGTCCTGCGGGCCGAGGGGCTCGAACTGGACGTCAAGGCCCGGACCGTCCGGGTGGGGGGCAAGCCGGTGGAGCTGACCCGCAAGGAATTCGACCTGCTGACCCTGCTGCTGGAGCGCCGGGGCGAGGTCCTCCGCCACCAGGCGCTGCTGGATACCATCTGGGGGATCGACGCCGGGTCGGGCGTCACGACCGAGACGATCAAGACGCACGTCTCCACGCTCCGCACCAAGCTGGGCAAGGCGCAGGGAGCCAAGATCGCCTCGGTCCGCGGGGTGGGGTACCGGTACACCGGCGGCGGCCCGGAGAATTGACCGGGATTTAACCCCCGCCTGACCAGGCCCGCACCGGCGGTGCGCCACCATGGCGGCGTGAACCCCAACCCCGGGCCCGCCGTTCTGCTCGTCGAGGACAACCTGACCGACCGCAAGCTCGTCCGGATCCTGCTCGAGATGGAGGGCTGTGCAGTCCGGACAGCGGGGAGCGCGGAAGAGGCGCTGCGGCTTCTCGGAGGTTTCCGGCCCAGCCTCCTGCTCGTGGACATAGACCTGCCGGGAATCAGCGGCCTGGAGCTCGCCCGGCGCCTGCGCGCGGACCCCGCCTGGGGTGGAATGCCAATCTTCGCCATGTCCTCCACCGCCGGGGCGGATGCCCCGGCCCGGGCTGCCGCAGCGGGGTGCAGCGAATTCATGGCCAAGCCGGTGGATGTGCGTGCATTCTCAGCCGCCATCGCCCGCTTGATCCGCGCATCCCGGCCCTCCCACCCGGGCGTCTGACCCTCCACACTTTTCCAGTTCTTTACCCCGACTTCACGCTCCGTTCACCCTGATTGGACCGGGTTTTTACCTGACAGGCGTCATACTTTCCCCATGAACGCTTCGACCGAATCGACGCCACGCTCCAAGGAGGCCAGAACCGCCATGCCCACCAGCCGTACCGGACTCGCCTGTGACCTGTGCCGCGCCCGGAGCGCGTGCTTTTCCTCCGCCCTCTCGGGCGAGCGCCTCAAGGAGTTCCGGGACAGCCGGATCTCCAACACCTACCGCAAGCGGCAGGTGATCTTCTACGAGGGCCACCAGCCGCACGGGGTGTTCGTCGTGTGCACCGGCCGCGTCAAGGTCTACAAGACCGACCGCAAGGGCCACCAGCTCACGGTCCGCATCGTGGGCCCCGGGGAGATCCTGGGCCACCAGCCCCTGCTGGCCGGCGAGGCGTACGCCGAAACCGCCGAAGCGCTGGAGGAGTCCACGATGGCCTACGTGGAATGGGCCACGTTCCGGGCCATGCTGGGCACCCAGCCGGCCATGGCCTCGCGCCTGTTCGCCCAGATGGCGAGGGAGACCCGCGCCGCCGAGGACACCGCGCGGGATATGGCGATGAAGTCGTCCCGGGAACGGCTCGCCGGCCAGTTGCTGAACGTCCGCGGCGCCGTCCAGCCGGGGACCAAGACCCCCGGCGCGATCCGGCTTCCGTACACCCGGCAGGACCTGGCGGAGCTGGCCGGGCTGGCGCAGGAGACCGTGATCCGGCTGCTGACCGAGCTGGAGGGGGACAAGGTGATCGCCCTCAGCGGCCGCCAGCTCACCATCATGAACGGGCCGGCCCTCGAGCGGCTGGCCGGAATGGCCGCGTGACCCAGGTGGGACCCGGGTCGGTGCTCCGGACCATCCTCCGGCGTCCGGTCCGATCCGGCCTGACGATCGCCTTCGTCATTCTGGCCGTGGTCGGGACCCTCACGGTGGTCCACCTGGGCGGGATCCGTCGGCAGCTGGCCGAGGAGGACCGCGTCGTGTCCAGGTTCGGGTCCATGGCGCCGGCCGAGCGGGTCGCCCTGCTCGGCGGCCACCGGGAAATCGCGGTCGCCGTCGCTGACCTGTACCGGACCTTTATTGCCGGCATCTCGACCACCCTGGCCCTCCTCCTGGGCTGCTACGTCCTGGCCCGGCGGGGCGCCTCGGACCGGGAGCTCATCCGGCGCCAGCAGGCCATCATGGGCCGGTCCCAGGACGCCGTCTTCATCCTCAGCCCCGAGGGGGTCATCCTCGAGATGAACCGGATCGCGGAGGGCCTCTTCGGGTATGCCAGCGCTGAGGTGGTCGGCCGCCCGTTCACGGAGTTCGTCGCGCCCGACTCGATCGAGGAGGCCCGGACGGCCTTTGCCCGGTCGCTCGAGTTGGGCAGCCACTCGGGCACGGGCATCCGGGGGCTGCGCAAGGACGGGTCCGTCGCCACCGTGGATTTCCACTCGCTGATGGTATCCGGGGAGCGCCCGATGCTCATCTCGATCGTCCGTGATGTGACCCGCCAGCGCGAGACCGCGGCCGAGCTGGCCCGCAGCCAGGAGCAGCTCCGGCAGGCCCAGAAGATGGAGGCGATCGGGCTGCTGGCGGGCGGCGTGGCGCACGACTTCAACAACGCCCTGACCGTGATCAACGGGTATTCGGAACTGGTCCTGTCCGAGATGCCGGAGCGCGACCCGAACCGGGCCCGGGTCGAGGAAATCGGCCGCGCGGGCGAGCGGGCGGCGGACATCACCCGGCAGCTGCTGGCCTTCAGCCGGCGTCAGCGTTCCCAGCTCGGCATCCTGGACCTCAACGCCACGATCCGCGACATCGCGAAGATGCTGCAGCGGCTGGTCGGCGAGGACGTCGCCATGGTCACGCACCTCGAGCCCGGCCTGGGCCGCATCCTCGCGGACGGGGGCCACATGCAGCAGGTGCTCATGAACCTCGCCGTGAACGCCCGGGATGCCATGCCCGGCGGAGGGAATTTGGAGATCGAGACCCGGATGGTCGGCAGCGGGATCGTCGCCGGCATCGACTCCTCGTTCGTCCGCCTCACCGTCCGGGACACCGGATGCGGCATGGATTCGGCCACCCAGGCCCGGGTCTTCGAGCCGTTCTTCACGACCAAGGAGGCCGGGAAGGGCACCGGCCTGGGGCTGTCCATCGTGTTCGGGATCGTCAAGGATGCGGGAGGGGTCATCGCCATCGAGAGTGCCCCGGGCCGGGGATCGGCGTTCATCATCGACCTGCCCGAGGTGATCGCCACCGTCCCGGCGGCGGCGGCGGCGCCCGCCCCGGCGCCGGACCGGGTGGCGCGCGGCACGCTCCTAGTCGTCGAAGACGACGCACGGCTCCGGGAGTTCACTCGCGATGCGCTGGCGGGGCGCGGCTACGAGGTCCTCGCGGCCGGGGATGGCGATGCGGCCTTCGCGTGCGCCCGCGCGCACCCGGGTCCGATCGACCTCATGATCTGCGACCTCGTCCTGCCCGGCCTGCCGTGCGAGGAGCTGACGGCGCGGATGCGCGAGGACCGGCCGGCCATGAAGCACCTGTGCGTCACGGGGTACCCCGACCGGGTGCGCCTGCACCCGCTCGTGGCCACGGGCGAACTGCCGTTCCTGGAGAAGCCGTTCACCGCGACCCGATTAGCCGCCGCGGTCGCCGACCTGCTCGCCCAGCCGGCGGGGGCCCCCGCCGCCTAGCGAACGGTGTCGTCCAGCGGGCGGCCCAGGTCCTCGTAGAGCTTGCGGCGGGTGGCCTTGTCCCGCGTGTGCTCCTCGCTCCCGTAGCGCGCCACGTCCCGCGCGATCGCCCGGGGCACCACGATGACCCCGTCGCCGTCCGCCACGACCACGTCGCCCGGGTGGACCGTGACGCCGCCGACCGACACCGGGATGTCCTTCGTGTCGTACCGGAGGCGCCCCTGCACCATCCCCTGCGAGACGAAGGGCGACCAGAACGGGACCTGCTGGAGGATCAATTCGTCGGTGTCCCGCACCCCGCCGCTGGTGACGTAGCCGCGGGCCCCGGCCTTGATCCCGGCCAGCGAGTTGTTCGACCCCATGAGCCCGGCGTCCACGCCGGACTGGTCGATCACGATGAAGTCCCCCGTCCGGATGTCCTCCATCCAGGGGTACGGATTCACCTTGGCGTAGTACTCGCCGGACCAGGCCCAGTACTCCTCCGGCGTCATGGCCGGGAGCGTCCCGTCGTACGGCAGGTACCGGCACGTGCGGGCGATCCCGCAGGCCCGCGTGCGCCACAGCGGCCGGATCGCGGGCGTCATAGACCCGGTGCGGTGGCGCATCAGCGTGTCCATCCCGTCCCGCACGTCCGCGACCCGCAGGTCGTTGAAGAGGGCGAGCAGCCCGTCGTTCTCGGCGTTCGAAACCATGGAGCCAGTCTACCCCGGGCGTACACTGGATGCAGGCCTTGCCCCATGGAACCCCAGCCGACCGCCCCGCCGGGCCCGCCGCCCCGCCCCCCCAAGACCACGCTGGTCTTTTCCGGGGGCGGGTCCAACGGCGCGGTCGAGATGGGGTTCTACAAGGGGATCGCCGAGTTCGGCATCCGGGCGGACCAGGTGATCGGGACGTCGGTCGGTTCCATCAACGGCGCGATGATCGCCTGCGGGCTCTCGCCCGACGAGATGATCGCCCGGTGGCACGCCGCCCGGCCCGGCGACTACCTCAAGTGGAACTGGTGGGAGCTGCTCACGAAGGGCATGGGCGCGCGCAGCCTCTACAGCCCCGGCCGGATGCGCCGGTTCCTCGAGCACGTGATCCCCGCCCGGACGTTCGCGGAGCTCAAGACCCCCTTCATCGCCGTGGCGACCGACGCGCTGACCGGGGACATGACGCCCCTGGACTCGGGCGACCTCATCAGCGCGGTGCAGGCGTCGTGCGCCATCCCCGCGGTCTATCCCCCGGTGGTGATCAACGGCCGGCAGTACGTGGACGGGGGCGTCTCCCGGCAGGTGCCGATCGACCTGGCGATTGACGGCGGCGCCACGACCACGATCGTGGCCCTGGCCGCCTGCCGCAGCGACCGGCGCAAGGAGGTCCGCGGCTTCCTTGAGAACTGGATGCGGGGGTTCACCCTGGCGGTCAACCGGGGCATCCTGACCGCCGAGAGCCTGCGGGACTACGCGGCCCGCACCCGGCTGATCGTGATGGAGCCGTGCTTCACGGTCCCCATCGCGCCCCGGCACATGTTCGACATGACGCACACGGACCTGCTGGTCAAGTACGCGTACGAGTTCGCGAAGACGAAGCTGGAGCAGGAGGGCTTTCCCCCGCCGGCGGCGACCCGGCAGGCCGACTCCGTCTTCGGCAACTAGCTCGAAGACTCGCTGGCGCAACGGTAAGAACACCATTCACAATCGTCGCCGCCCTTGGCGGCGCTTGCGCACGACCCCGCCGTCAGTAGGTCATGAGCCGGTGGCTGGCCCGGCGCAGCCAGGCCCGGCGCGCCTGCGCATCCGGCAGCGCGGCCTCCACCATCCGCCAAAACCGGTCCGAGTGGTCGTGGTGCCGCAGGTGGCACAGCTCGTGGACCAGCACGTACTCGAGGATGGGCGCGGGCACCAGCGCGAGCCGCCAGTTGAGGCTGATGGTCCCGCGATGCGAGCAGGCGCCCCACTCGCTGCGCTGGTCCCCGACGCGCAGGGCCGTGAACCGGACCGCCAGCCGGCCGGCCCAC
>CAYNUZ010000075.1:0-9933 GCA_964400385.1 uncultured bacterium
GCGGTCGAGGTCCATGCCGTACCCCTCCGCGATGCGGGTGCCGATCGGGTACGGCGAGCCCCCGGGGGCGCGCCCCGGGCCGCGGCGGGGCGGGGCGCGGCGGCCGGAGGCCTTCTTCACATGATCCCCAGCACGGCCCGCGCGGCGATGACCAGCTTGTCCATCCGGCCCAGCTCCGGCCGGTCCAGGAGCGCCTCGGCGCCCAGCCCCATGGACTCCTCGAGGATCGCCGACCCGCCCAGCCAGGTCGCCGCGATTTCCATGCGCAGCCCGCCCTTCAGCATCCCGGGGAGCGGCTTGGACGATTCATAGAGCGCGAGGGTACGCTCCCCCACCACCTCCAGCAGGTCCTCGAGGTTGCCGTTGCCCTCGACCTCGCCGCCGAGGAGCCGCTCAAGGTCCACGCCGAACAGCGCGGCGTCGTTCCGCGGGAGGTAGGTCCGGCCCCGCGGGTGGTCCACCGAGAGGTCCTGCCAGAAGTTCGTGAGCTGGAGCGCGGTGCACAGGTCGTCCGCAAGCGGCCGGACCGCTTCCGAGTCCTGCCCGGTCACGAGCAGGACGAGCCGGCCCACCGGGTTCGCCGACCGGCGGCAGTAGTCGAGCACCTCGTCCCAGTTCGCGTACCGCCGCGGTTCGGCATCCTGCCGGAAGGCGCTCAGCAGGTCGCGGAACGGCTCGAGCGGCAGGTTCCGCCGGCGGATTGTGTCGCCCAGTGCGATGAACACCGGCTCCTCGGCGGTCTCGCGGCACGCCTCCAGCTTCCGGCCCCAGTCCTCGAGGAGCTCGAGCCGCTTGCCCTCGTACCGTGGCTCGTCCGCGAAGTCGTCGGCCATCCGGGCGAACGCGTAGACGGCGTGGATGTCCGGCCGCCGGTCCGCCGGCACCCCGTACCGCCCCACCGGGAAGTTCTCGTAGTGCCGCAGCGCGAGGTCGCGGCACACGGCCCGCGCCTCGGCCAGCCCGGCCACTTCAGGGTTCCCGCACGAACCCGAGCATCGGCCACTGGAGCTTGTTGAGCGGCCCGCCCATGAACTGGAAGGCGCCGCGCAGCAGCCCCTCGGGCATCGGGGTCTCGAGGTACGCGCCCCGGTTGGGCATGTCCTTGAGGTTCACGACCGCCTTGGCCTTCCCCTTCTCGTCCAGGATCTCGACCCGGCCGCCGTCCAGCCACATGGAAGGCACCCACAGCCGCAGGTGCCCCTTGGCGATCATCCACGCGCACCCCGCGAGCGAGACCTCGAACCGCATGAACGGCTCGCCCTCCTCGAGGTCCACCCCCTCGAACTCCAGCGGCGAGGCCGGCTTGGGCAGGACCACCGTGACCGCGTGCCGGGCGTACGGCTGCTCCTTGAACCACGCCTCCCCGCCCCCGGCCGTCCGGGCCTTGAGGACGGACTTCTCCCTGCCCCGCACCTCGACCTCCAGCCCCTCGCGCGCGACCCGCCAGGACTCGGATTTCACGACCACGCAGAGGTCCTGGGTGTCCGCGATCGCGAGCTGGTACTTGCCCGGACCCCCGGTCTGGTCGGCGTGGTCCGTGGCGGTGACGCTGAAGTCCCACCGCCCCGCCTCGATCCCGGTCAGCACCACCTTCCGCTCGCGCGTCAGGGACGCCTTCTCCTTCTTCGTGCCCAGGAGCGAGGGCCGGGTGAGCTGGTAGCTGTAGTGCTTGATGCCCGAGACGTCCGCCGGCTCCGTCCACTCGAACGTGACGTCGCGGCCGCGCACCCGCCGCGGCGCGTGCGGATGGGTCGGAGACGAGATCTCCGGGATTCCCGGGGCGGCGACATCCACGCGCACGCGCAGGTGCACCGGCTCGGCGCCCGCGGCGTCCGCGCCGGTATCGGCCAGGACGTGCAGGTACCACTCGCCGGAGTGGTCGGCCGAGATCTTGAGCGGGCCCGCCCCGGTCGTCTTCGCGGCCGGCTTCGCGGGCCGGGTGTCCGGCTTCTCGTCGAACACATACAGGAACGACTTTGCGCCCCCCTCGACGGCGGGGAGGATCGTGCACGAGACGTTGGAGTTGGGGTACCACTTCGCGGCGTCGGGATGGCTGTCGCTGGTGACCAGCGGGGGCCGCACCGAGGGGTCCACCTGCACCCTGAACGACGCGGCGGGGCTGCGGTTGCCCGCCCGGTCCACGGCGATCGCGTGGACCCACCAGGTCCCCGGCTCGACCGTCCGGGCCAGCGTCCCGCCCGTGACCGGCTTGAGCGCGGCGGGGTCCGGCTTCGCGGCCGTGGTGAATCCCGCCAGCACCTCGGCGATCCCCGAGCCGGCGTCGGCGGCGATCACCGAGACCTCGACGGCGGCGTCGGGGTACCGCACCGCGGGGTCGGGGTGGGTCGGCGAGGAGAGCAGCGGCGCCTCGGCCTGGCTGTCGGCCATGAGGTTGACCGTGACCGGCGCGCTGAGGTTGCCCGCCCCGTCCTCCGTGGCGACCGCCACCGTCCACCGGCCGTCGCCCGGAAGCGGGACCTTCATCTCCGGCCCGGCCGTCTTCGCCCACCCCTTCGGGTCGCCGGGCGCGCCGTCGGCCGCCAGGACCGTCCACCGGTAGCACGCCACGCCGGACGCCTCCTGCGGCGCCTCCCACCGGATCGCGGCCTCGCGCGCCGCATACCACACGGCGGGATCGGGATGGGTCGGGGCATGCAGGTTCACCGGGGGCGCAGCCGCGCCGTCCACCCGCACCGTGAGCCGTCCCGGCTCCGAGAGGTTGCCCGCGCCGTCCATCGCGGCCACGGTGATGATCCAGGTGCCGTCGTGCGGCACCTCCACCCGCCAGTCCGCCTCCTCCCGCCACCGCCCCGTGGCGATGTCCGCCGGCTCGTCGCCCTCCTCGTGCAGCGTCCAGAAGCACCCGGTGAATCCCGAAACCGGATCCTCCCCCGACGCCCGCACCCGGATGGCCCGGCCCGCGATCCAGGTTCCGGCGTCCGCCTCCGGGCTCGACAGGCTGAGCACCGGCGGCCGCGCGTCGATCGCGAGCTTGACGTGCGCGGTCTCCGAGAGGTTCCCCGCCAGGTCCACCGTGCGCACGTGGAGCCAGTTCACCGCATCCTCGAGATCCCCCAGGTCCAGCTCGGGGAACGCCGCGAAGAGCGCGGTGCCCGGCTCCGGCTCGGTGCCCGGCGCGCGGTCCAGCGTCCAGAGGTACCCGGCCGGCTCGCCCGAGTTCTCCTCCGGCGCCTTCCAGAACACGCGCACCGCGTCGGACCGGATCCACCCGCCCTCGCCGGTCGGCTCGATCACGAACCCGGCGGGCGGCCCGGCGGCGGAATCCATGTGGAGGAGGTACCGCGTGGCGTGGCTCAGGTTGCCCGCGAAGTCCCAGGCCCAGGCCGCCACCGTCCACCGGCCGTCGCCGGGGACCGGGACCAGGACCGACTCCTCGGCGGTGCGGATGGCGTCCTCGGGCGGCGCGGGCGGGATCTCCTCCCCCGCCGCGAAGACCTGGAGGGCGTACTCGCGCACGCCCGAGAGGTCCTCCCCCGGCTGCAGGACGATCAGCGCCTCCGGCCCGGGGGCCCACTGGCCCTCCGGGTGCGTGGGCGAGCTGACCCCCGGGGGCGCGGCGCCGAGGTCCACCATGATGTCCCACCGCGCCACGGGCGAGTGGTTGCCCGCGAGGTCCACGGCCCGGGCCTGCAGCGACCAGAGGCCCTCGCCCGGCACCTCGCGCTCGCCCTCGGTCCCCAGCGCCAGCTCCCACGCGTCCGGCTCCCAGCCCGCGGGGGTCAGCGCCAGCTCGACGCGCGCGATCCCGGAGTGGAGGTCCTCCACCTCGACGGCGTACTGGACCCGGCGCTTCTCGGACCAGCGGCCCTTGACGTGCGACGGCGAGAAGACCGACAGCTCCGGCGGCGTGCCGTCCACCCGGAGCTGGTACGCGACCGGCGAGGACTTGCGGCCGCGCTCGTCGGCGGCGCACACGTGGAAGTACCAGATGCCCTCCTCGACCGTGAGGCGGCAGCGCGGCTCGGAGAGGCGCATCGCGCCCGCCGGCGGCTCTTCCTGCCGCTTGTGGTCGAGCCAGTACAGGAAGGTCACGCGGTCCCCCTCGATGGGATCCCACGCGATCTCCACGTCCCGCTTCTGGCTCCACAGCCCCTCGGGATGGCTGCACGTGCGGATGTGCGGCATCGCGAGGCCCAGCGTGAGGCGCATGGCCAGGTGGACGGGCGAGGAGAGGTTGCCGGCGCCGTCCTCGGCCGCAACGTGGAGGTGCCACAGCCCCTCCGCCTTGGGCGCGATCTTGAGCGTCGTCGCGGTCTGCCGCTGCGCGTTGAGCCGGTCGGGCGCGGTCGCGGGCGCCTGGTCCAGCACCCACCAGTACGCCGGGACGCCCGAGGGGTCCTCCGGCGGCGTCAGGACCACCGTCACCGTGCCGCCCTGCTGCCATTCGAGGAACGGGTCCTGCGCGAACGAGGCCACCGGCGGGTCCACGTGCGTGTCCACCTGCACCGAGAGGTGCACGGTCTCGCTCGCGTTCCCCGCGCCGTCCACGGTGCGCGCGTGGAGGAACCACCGGCCGTCCTCCCTGAGGTCGAAGGTGAGCGTCCGCTCGGCGCGCACGGGCAGCGTCTCGGGGTTCGGCTGCGTGCCGGGGGTCGCGTTCAGCTCGACCACGAGGCCGGCCAGCCCCGCGGGATCCTCGGCGGCGTCCCAGAGGACCTCGAGCTGCCGCGCGGCGTACGCCTTCGCGGGATCCGGGTGCGTGCGCGCCACCAACTTGGGGCGCGGGGCGCTGCGGTCCGAGACCGCCTCGGCCGCCGGGCTGCTTGCCAGCACGTTCCCCGCCGCGTCCGCGGGCAGCACCGTATAGGTGAACCACGCGCCGTCCTGGGCCCCCTCGCACGGGTCGGTCCAGACCAGCTCGTCGGTCCCCGCCAGCTCGGCCACCTTCACGGCCTGGGCCTCGCCCCGCCGCTGCCGGAAGATGCCGTACGTGGCCAGGCCCGAGAGCTCGTCCCAGCTCGGCTCCCACTCGACCCGGATGGCGCCGCCGGCCAGCGGTTTCGCGTCCACGGACCCCACCTCGAGCGGCGGGGTGACGTCGATGAGCGTGACCGCGCCCTCCTCCCAGATCCCCCACCGGCCGTACGCATCCTGCGCGCGGACGGAGAACTCGTAGATGCCCTCCTTCTCCACCTCCACCTCACGGCCGTGGCCCTCGGCGCGCTCGACGACCGCCTTCCAAGCCTGCGAGCCGCCCTCCCGCACGCCGATCGAGACGGCCACCACGCCCTCCTCGCTCTCCCACTCCAGCTTCACCTTGCGCTGGTTGAGGAGGTTGGGCAGCGGCTTGAGGCGCGCGTGCGGCGGCCGCGTGACCACCTTGAGCGAGGCGTGCGCCGGCGGGCTGACGTTCCCCGCGCCGTCCACGGACGAGACGTGGACGTACCAGACGCCGTCGAGGAGGTGCGAGAGCTTCAGCGGGGCGTCGGCGATCGCCTCGTCCACCCCGCGCTGGAGCGAGCTCGCGGGGTTCCGGTCGAGCCGCCAGATGAATTCGCGGATACCGGTGTCGTCCACGGGCCGCTCCCACTCGATCACCGCGTCGGTGAGCGTGGTCCACTGGTCCGGCGGGTGCGTGGACGAGGACAGGCGCGGCGGGACCGCCTCCTTGTCGCACACGCCCAGGACCGTGACGCCGTCGGTCTGGACGTTGCCGACCCCGTCCTCCGCGCACACGCGGTACCAGTACCGGCCGCCGTGGGCGAGCCCGACGCCCTCGTCGGCGTACTCGGCCACGTCCGCCGGCAGCGAGGCCACCTTCATCCCCAGGCGCCCCTCCTCCGTGCCGCGGTAGACGTGGTACCGCACCACGTCGCTCATCGCGTCGCGCCCCGGCCCCCACCGCACCAGGACGTCCCCGCCCGGCTGCGACACCGCCTCCACCGCCGTCAGCGGCTCGGGCGGCGAGCCGTCGAACAGGACCGGCTGGTGGCTCTCGGCCGCGGCGCGCATGCCCGCGCGGTCCTCGGCCACCACCCGGTACCACATGCGGTCGCCGTCCTTTCCCTCCACCTTGACGGTGGCGCCCTTGCCCTCGTAGACGGTCTCCCACTCGCCCTGGTCCCGCCGCTGCTGGATCGTCATCCGCGCGATCCCGCTGCGCTCGTCCCGCGCCTGCCACTTGAGCTCGAACTCGCCCGCGGCATGGATGGCGGGCACCGGCTCGAGATTGACCACGGGGGGCGCGGAGTCGATCTGGGCGCGCAGCGCGGCGGGCTGGCTCTCGTTGCCCGCCCGGTCGCGCATGCGCACGAAGATCTCCCAGGTGCCGTCCGGCAGCCGCGGCAGCGTCCAGCGCGAGGTCACGATCCCGGGGCGCGGCCCGCCCGCGGGATCCTCGGGGGGCGCGGGCGCCGGCTGGAAGGCCAGGTGCTCCCAGGTCTCGCCCACCCGGCCGATCGCGTATGTGAACCCCGCCACGCCCGCGTGGGCGTCGGCGCCCGAGGCCTCGACCTCGACCACCGCCTCGCTGGTCCAGCGCGTGGCCTCCGGGTGCGACGGGGACGAGACCGTGGGATGCCCCACGGCGGTGTCGGCCCGCACCGCGCGGGTGCTCGCGTCGCCCACGTTGCCGGCCTCGTCCACGCCGGCGACCGCGCACCACCAGACGCCGTCGCCCTCCAGCGTCGCGAAGAACTCGGTCTCGCGCACCTGCGTGTCGGACGCCGTGAGGTGGGTGATCCGCTGCGGGGCGATCTTGACGACGTACTTCACCGCGCCCGGCAGCGCCGTCCACGCGATGCGCAGGTCGCGGGTGGGGTACCAGGCCTCCTCCTCGGGGTGCGTGGACGAGCTGAGCACCAGGGAGGGCAGCACCGGGGTGGTGAAGCCCTCCTCGTTGAGGTAGACCTCGGACGCCCCCTCGGCGTTGCGCGCGGTCACGAGGAAGGAGTACTTGAGGCCGGCCTTGAGCCCGTCCAGCGTGATGCGGTGGCGGCGGGACAGCGTGGCGTTGCTGGCCGTCCGGTCGCGCTGGCCGCCCGGGCCGTACTGCACGGTCGCGTCGCACGGCACGTCGGTGGCCCACTCGACGACCGCCCGCGAGCTGGTCAGCGCGGAGACCGTCACGTCGCGGATCACCGGCCCCGGCGACTCGGTGGCGGTGGTGCGGTACACCAGCCCGCGGCGCTCGCAGGCGATGAACAGCCGCCCCTTGTGCGCGATCACGACCCGGAGGGCCGCCTCGGGCGACTGGAGCGCGACCTCCCAGTGCGCGCCGTCGCGCGACGCGTAGAGGCGGCCGGACTCCCCCGACCCCGCGTAGATGCGGCCGCCGAAGTTCGTCAGCGAGTAGACGTTGGGGTCCTTCGGGCTGTGGAAGCACCGCTCCCAGACCTTGCCGGCCTGCGACCGGAAGATCGCGCCGCCGGCCGGGTGGCTGCACGCGGCGTAGATGCCGTCGGGCGCGGCGAGCAGGTGGTTCACGAGCTTCTGCTGCGTGCGGCAGACGATCTCCCAGAGCTCGCCGTCCTCGGTGCGCAGCACCAGCCCGTCCGGATAGGTCCCGGCGTACAGCGCGTTGCCGTGGGCGGCCAGCGCGGTGATGCCGAGCTGCTGCGCCTGGTGCACCATCTCCGCGTGCGCGCCGTCCCACCGGAAGATCCGCCCCGCGCCGGAGGTGCCGGCGTAGAGGTGCCGGCCGAACGCCGCGAGCGAATGCACCCGCTCCTCCCCGGTGGTGAACGCGGGCCGCCAGTCCTCGCCCTCGCGAACGTAGACCAGCCCCTTGAGGTTGGTGCCCGCGTAGACGAGCGGCTCGCCGGTGTCCGGCGCGAAGGCGGCCAGGGCGTAGAGCTGGGTAAGGTACTCGCCGGGCTCGAAGACGTCGCCGGTGTCGGCGCCCTCGAACACCTGGAAGGCCTCGGTCTGCTGCTGGGTCACCGGCAGCCGCTTCCACCCCTCGCGCTTGCCGGTCTCGGTCTGGAGCACCACGTCGAGGTTCGTCGCGAGCAGCAGCCGCTCGCCGACCGAGATCGCCCCGTACGGGATGAGCCCGAGCGGCTCCTCGTGGACCGCCTCGAGGGCCACGCTCGAGGTGGTCGCGAGGTGCTGGAGGATCGCGGTCTCGAGGGCGGTGAGCGCCCCCTGGCGGGAGTCGCCGGTCGTGACCACCCCCGGGAAGTCCCCGGTCACGGCCTTGAACTTGCCCCGGGCGTCCCGGGTCACCTCCGCCTTGAAGTGGAGGACGAGCGCCTCGGCCGACTCTTCAGCGCTCCCCGGTGCCGCAGGCGTCATTCCTCGATTTTACATGGGGCCGGGAGGGGGGAGCGGGCCCCCGTTACGCGTCGATTTCGCGCTCCGGAGGACGGCCCAGGACCCGCCGGGTCCACAGGCGGAAGCGGTCCACGTACTCAAACGCCGCCGGGATGAACACGAGGGTCAGCACCGTGGAGCTCACCAGCCCGCCGATCACGCTGATGCCCATGGAGCGGCGGAAGCGGCCGACCTCCGAGAGCCCCAGCGCCAGCGGCAGCATGCCCGCGATCAGCGCCACCGTGGTCATCAGGATCGGGCGCAGCCGCGTCTTCCCCGCCTCGACCAGGGCCTCGTCCCGCGACCGGCCCTGCCGCATGAGCTGGTACGTGTAGTCCACGAGCAGGATCGAGTTCTTCGCCACGAGCCCGAGGAGCAGGACCAGGGCGATCATCGAGAAGATGTTGAGCGACTCCCCCGTGATCCACAGGGCGAGGAACGCCCCGACGGCGGCGAACGGCAGCGCGGACATGATGAGCACCGGGACGATCGCCGACTCGTAGAGCGAGGCCAGGATCATGTACATGAAGAGGATGCCCAGCCCCATGGCCGTCACCATGTTGGCCATCAGCTCGCGCATGTCCTCCGCCTGCCCGACGAATTCCACGTGGACGCCGTCGGGAAGCCTGATGCCGGCCATGGCCTTCTTCGCGTCCTCGAGGATGTTGCCCAGCGCGCCGCCGGCCCCGAGCTGGCCGGAGATCTGGATGAACCGCGCGCGGTCCCGCCGGTTGATCTTCGACGGGCCCGCCGCCGACCGGGGGGTCGCCACGTTCGCCAGCCGCACCAGCGTGTTGTTCATGTTCGGGATGAAGACGTCCTTGAAATCCGCCTCGAGGTTCCGCTGGTCCTCCTTGAGCCGCACCCGGATGTCGTACTCGCGCCCGCCCTCGCGGAACTTCGCCGGCACGACGCCGTCCACCATCCCGCGCAGCTCCATCCCGGCGATCACGGTGGAGGCGCCGAGGGCCTTGAGGCGCTCCGATTCCATGACGACCTGGAATTCCGGCTTGCCGGTGCGGTAGTTCACGTCGAGATCCGTGAGGCCCTTGATCTTCCCGAAGGCCTTCAGCGCCTCCCGGGAGACCACCGCGATCTTCTCGAGGTCCTCCCCCACGATGTTCATGTTGAACGGCGCCTGGTTGCCGACGGCCTGCACGTCGCCGATGATCGGGGTCAGCGCCCGGAACTTCTCCAATTCCGTCCGCAGCGCCGACTTCATCATGGTCGTGGTCATCGGCCGGCGCTCCTTGAACGGGACCATCTCGACGAAGACGTACGCGACGTTGGGCTCGCCCTGCACGTTGCCCACCAGCACGGCCGTGCGCAGGTTCTGCTTGTGGCCGAGGATGACCTTCTCGACGGCCTGGGCGCCGTCGAGCATCGCGCTCAGCGACGTGCCCGGCGCCGCCTCCAGCGTGACCTGGTAGAAGCCGACGTCGGAGGACGGCAGAAAGGTCTTCTTGACGTGCGGGAGGACCAGCATCACGCTGGCCAGGAAGGCGGCCAGGCCGGCGGCCATCACCCAGCCCCGACGCGCGAGGCTGAACCGGATCAGGCGCTCGTACCCGTCGGTCAGCCGGTCCTGCGCCCGGTCGAGCGCGCCCGTGAGCCGGCCCGCCGCGGCGGCCACCGGCGCCGCCGCCCGGCGGACCGACG
>CAYNUZ010000076.1:0-9738 GCA_964400385.1 uncultured bacterium
TCATCGAACGCTCCCACCTGCATACTCTCGCAACCGCCCACGACGCCCGCGAACCGCGCCGACCCGTTGCCGCCGCTGTCCAGCGTGACCGGGGCCGCGACCACGGCGCCGAGCGGCGACCCGGCCTGGTCGTAGACGAGGACCGAGGCCGCGCTCCCGGGCGTGCCGTGGATGACGATGACCGCGGATTTGCCGGGCCGCAGGTGGTTGTTCAGGATCCGGAGCGCGGGGGCGGTCGGCCCGGGGACCAGCAGCATCACCGACGAGGCGACCGAGTACCCCGAGGAGTTGATGTTGCCCGTCGCCTCCCCCCGGAAGTGGATCTCGCCCTGCCCGACCGCGAGGTACGTCCAGGTATAGGTGTACATGCCGCCCGCTGCGATGGTGAGGCTGGTGCTGGGTCCCGAGAAGTAGGTGAGCTGGACGAGGGTGTTGCCCTCCGTGATCGTCAGCGTGGGGACCACGTTGGTGAACGCGTTGGCGCCGGTATCGGAGATGGTCAGCATGACGTTCACCGACTGGCCGACCACCGCCACCGGGGGATCCACGGTGAGGATCGCCGCCGCCTGGTCGAACCCCCGGGCCGGACCGGCGGCCAGCGCCACGAGGAGACCCGCCACGGACCGTCGCATGGCCCCATTTTAGTCCCGGGGAGGGAAGCTGGTATCGTGGGCGCCATGGCGCGGATCCGGTTCGGCGTGGTGGGATCGGGGTGGCGGACGCTCTTTTACCTGCGGGTGGCCCGCGCCCGGCCGGACCTCTTCGAGGTGGCGGGCGTGGTCTCCCGGACGGCGGAGCGGGCGGCGGCGGTCACGCGGGAATGGGGGATCCCCGGGCTCACATCCCTCGACGCGCTCCTCGCCGCGCGGCCGGAGTACGTCGTGACCAGCGTGCCCTGGGAGGCGAATCCGGGGCTCCTGCGGACGCTGGCGGAGCGGGGGATGCCGGCGCTGTCCGAGACGCCGCCGGCACCCGACCTGTCCGCGCTGGTGGCGCTGGACGCCGACCTCACCCGGCTCAGGGCCAACGTCCAGGTCGCCGAGGAGTACCACCTCCGGCCGATGCATGCCGCGCAGCTCGCCGTCGCCGCGGGCGGGAAGCTGGGCCGGATCACCCATGCGCAGGTCTCGATCGGCCACGGATACCACGGCCTCAGCCTCATCCGCCGGTTCCTCGGGATCAGGGGCGAGGCCTGCCGGATCGTGGGGCGGACCTTCCGGGCCCCGATCGTGGCCGGCGGCGGGCGGACCGGGCTGCCCGCGTCGGAAACCGTCCGGGAATCGGCGCAGGACGTGGTGCTGCTCGATTTCGGCGGCCGTTCCGCGGTCTTCGACTTCACCGGCGACCAGTACATGGGCCTGATCCGGGACGGCCGCGTCCTGGCGCGCGGCGAGCGGGGCGAGCTGGCGGGGGATCGGGTGACCTGGCTCCGGGACGCGGCCACGCCGATCACGCTGACGCTGGTGCGGCACCACCAGGACCTCCTGACGGGCGTGGCGCTGCGCGGAATCCAGGCCGGCGAGGACTGGGTCTACCGGAACCCGCTCGAAGGCGCCGCGCTCACGGATGACGAGGTGGCGGTGGGCGACTGCATGCTGCGTATGGCCCAATCGGTCCGGACGGGGACGTCGTTCTATCCGTGGCGGGAGGGCATGCAGGACCACTACCTCTATCTCCGGATGCAGGAGGCGCTCAAGACGGGCGCCGAGGTGGCCGCGCCGCCCCAGCCGTTCAGCGACTGGTAGCCGCCCCCTTGTTCCGCGTCCGCCTGGCGCCGTCCGGGCCGGCCCGCCTTGACGCGGCCTTCCGGACCGCGGCGGCGAGCACCCCGGCCGGCGGCAGGTCGGCGACCTTCCGGAGCTTCCCGAACGATCCCATGCCGGGGCCGTTCCAGGCGGCCTTGAGGATGCCGGCCGTTACGAGGGCCTTGCCGTTCCAGAACCAGAGCGCCGCGTGCGCCTTGAATCCGGCCATGCCGCAGACGATCTTCCCGCCCGCCAGGTAGGCCGGCATGCCCCACTTGATGGTTTCCTCGACGTCCGGAAGCCCCCGGTGGACGACCGTCCGGATGCGGACCAGGATCGGCTTCGCAAACGGCTGCGCCCTCCGGATGTAGGCGTCAATCCGGGGGTCCTTGCGGGCCGGCATCAGGCGCCGAAGGCCTTCCGGGCGTTGGCGTAGCTGAGGGCGATGGATTCCAGGGGAGGCCGCGCGCAGGTGTCCTGCTCGATGAACGCATATTCGATCCCCAGCTCCCGGCAGGCGGCCACCACCCCGGCCAGGTCGAGCGCCCCCGTCCCCACCTCGGTCCACGCCTTCTGCGGGGCCAGGACCGTGTCCTTGAGGTGGATGACGCGCAGCCGCTCCTTCCCGAGCCGGCGCATCAGTGCCGCGGGCGAGGCGCCGGCGGACGTGACCCAGCCGACATCCAGCTCGATCTTGACGTTCGCCGGATCGGTCTCGGCCAGGATGATCTCGAGCCCGGTGGTCCCGTCCACCGGGGCGAACTCGAAATCGTGGTTGTGGTACTGGAAGACGACGCCGGCGTCCTTCGCGGCCCTGCCCCAGGCGTTGAGCCCCGTGGCGAGGCGCTTCCAGTCGGCGGAAGACTTCCTCCGCTCCGGCGGGAGCCAGCCGAGCATGAGGTACTTCGACCCGCACGCCACCGCCCGCTTGAGCGTGCCCGCGAGGTCCTTCTCGAATCCGTCCAGTCCGCCGCCGGACGCGGGCGTGGTCATGCCGAGATCGGCGCAGAACTTCACGTAGTCCGCGGGCGACATGTCCCGGCCGGGCCCGCCCTCGATCGCGGTGTACCCCGCCTTCGCCACGGCCCGGACCGTTCCGGCCCAATCCTTCCCGAGATCGTCGCGCACGGTATACATCTGGAGTCCGAGGGTGGTCATGGCCGCCAGTGTACCGCCCGGGGGAACCGCGGCACAACCGCCCGTCCGGGGGGGCGGGCCGTGCTATACATGGGCATGGTGTTCCGGCTCGGTTTCCTCCTGGCGGTCCCGGTCGCCGCGGCCGCGGCCCCGGGGCCGGTCGCGGATCCGGCGGTGCTCCCCGTGACCGTGAGCGTGGACGCGGCGCAGCCCATCCGCACGTGGGACCGCCGGCGGCTGCTCGGCACCAACCTGGCGCTGTGGAACGATCCACCCCAGTTCGCGAACCCGGAGATCAAGCGGTGGTTCCGGGACGTGGCGCCCGCCCTGATCCGGATTCCCGGCGGCTCGTGGGGCGACATCACGTTCTGGAACGGGAACGGGATGCACCGCAAGGACGGGTCCGTGGACCTCTCCCGGGTGGACGCCGCGGGCTATCCGCTGATCGACTATGCCCGGTACGAGCCGCAGGTCACGACGGAGAACGACGGCACGATCCGCACGGGGGGGTGGCACGGGCACGTGGACGTCCGGCTCCTGCACGAATGGGTCCGCGCGGTCGGGGCGAAGGCCGTCGTGATCGTCAACGGCGGAACCGGCCGCCCGCGCGATGCCGCGGAATGGGTCCGGTGGGCCCGCGCCCGCCGGTACCCGGTCGAGTACTGGGAAGTCGGGAACGAGCTGGACGGGTCGTGGGAGGCGGGCCACGTGCAGCGTGACGGGAAGGAGCTGACCGCCGCCGGGTATTCCGCGCGGTACGCCGAGTTCGTCGCGGCGATGAAGGCCGTGGACCGGACCATCAAGGTCGGACCCGCCGCGGTCAATTTCGGCCCGGGCTCCTTCGGGGAGGCGGTCCTGCGCGACCATGCCGACCTCGTGGACTTCTTCCCGGTCCATACGTACCCCGTGCTGGGCAGCGACCCGGTGGAGGCGGCCTTCGACAAGCTGGCGACGCTGGGGGCGCAGGTCGCCGAAGTCCGGGCGACCATGCGCCGGGTCGCGCCGGAGCGGGCGGCGTCCATCCCGATCACCTACACCGAGTGGAACGGCGCCACGCACCGGGGCGCGGGGGACCTGACGGGGGCGCTCTGGTCGTGCCTGTGGATCGGGGAGCTGTTCCGCCACGGCGTCGAGAGCGCCAACGAGTGGGACGCGCTCTCCGACGGCGACGGCGGCTACGGCTGGGTGGCGGGCAGCCGCCCGGCGTGGCGCAAGGCCCAGTACTGGGCCTTCTGGCTCTGGTCGCGCCGCATGGGGGACACGCTGCTTCCGGCCACGGTCGCGGGCGGGCCGAAGGTGTCCGCGGTGGCGACGCGGGGACCCGATGAAGTGCAGGTGATGCTCGTCAACCGCGATCCGGACCAGCCGACCACTACCCGCATCGCGCTCACGGGCTTCATTGCGGCGGAACGCGGGAGCCTGACGACCCTCTCGCCGCGGGAGTATCTCTGGGACGACGCGGCCGGCCACCCGCGCTGGAGCCGGGAGCCGTCCCGCCGGGACCTCCCCACGGGCCAGGCATTTGAGGTGACGGTGCCGCCGTACAGCGTGGTGGTGGCCACCGTCCCGGCCCGCGGGGCGCACGCGCGCCCAAGAAGCGTCCCGCCTGCCGTGGTCGGACGTCCCCGGCTGGCCATCAGCCTCCCCGCCGAGGCCTGGGCGGAGGGTGTCATCCACGGGTGGGTCTACGCGATCACCGCCGACGGGACGCCCTGGCCGGAGCCGCTCCCCGATGCGGCGCTCTCGGTTGAGGGCCCCGCGTCGCTGGTGCGCCCGGCCGTCCGGCTGGCCGAGGCGGCGGGCCGGATCGCATTCACCGCATCGGCGACGGGCGTCGTCGCGATCCACGCCACCCTCGGGGACGTCAGCGCGTCGGCCACGCTCTACCTCAAGCCCGCGGTCCCCCGGCCGGTGGTGCTCTGGGAGTTCGAGGCGCCGGCGCTCGATCCGGCGAAGTACCACTCCGACTGGAAGCTCTCGACCGACCTGACGGTGCGGCCCAACCAGGCCGTGGCCCGGGTGGACTTCTCCGGTGTCCCGCTGGCGGCCGACCAGCGCGGGGTCGTGCTCCGGATCGAGGATTTCCCTCCCCGGGACAGGCTCGACCGGGCGGGTATCCGCGGCGTCTTCATGGATGCCGCCCTCGGCCCCTCCTTCGCGTGTGCCGACCCCGCCGCCACGCTCGACATCGTGATGCAGTCCACGGACAACTGGTGGATGAGCCTGGGTTTCTTCCCGGTCGCGAACCTCTCCCGGGCGTGGTCCACCTGGACCTTTCCGGTCCACGACGAGCGGCACCTGGCCGCGGTTGGCAACGCGATGAACGTCTGGGTCATCCTGCGGTCGGCCTCGCCTCCCTCCGGGGCGCTCTATCTCGACCGCGCCGGGTTGCTGGTGCGCTGACGCGGGAAGCGGGCGGTCAGCGCGCGGCGCGGTTGGCGCGGATCAGGGCGAGTCGCTGGCGGACCGCGCCGGCGGACCGGAGCGGGTCGGGAGGGGTGTTCAGGCAGTAGTCGAGCATCCGGTCGACGGTGGTGGTCGCCACATGACACCGCGTGTCGGACGAGGCGTAGTAGATGAATAGCCGGCCGTCCGGCCGGTGGATCGCCCCGTTACAGAACGTGACATTGGAGACGTCGCCGACCCGCTCGTCCCCTGCCGGTGCGATCAGGTACCCGCCCGGCGCATGGGTGACCTTCCACGGCTCCCGCAGGTCAGCGAGGAAGGCGTACACCACGTACCGGAGCCCCGCGGCGGTGTTCCGGACGCCGTGGGCGATATGCAGCCAGCCGCGGCGGGTCCGGATGGGCGGCGGCCCCTCGCCGTTCTTGGCCTCCTTGATCGTGTGGTACGCCCGGCCGTCCACGATCCGCTCCACCCCGATCACCGCCCGGTCCATCCGCCGGCACAGCGCGAACCCGATGCCGCCGCCCCTTCCGGCCTCGATGAACGAATCCTGCGGCCGGGTGTAGAGCGCGTACTGCCCGTCCACGAATTCCGGGTGCAGGACGACGTTGCGCTGCTGCGCGGACCGGGATTTCAGGTCGGGCAGCCGCTCCCACCGCACCAGGTCCCGCGTGCGCGCGATGCCGCACTGGGCGATTGCGGACGAGAGGTCGCCGGGCGGGGCGGAAGGATCCTTCCGCTCGGTGCAGAACAGGCCGTAGATCCACCCGTCGGCGTGGGCGGTCAGCCGCATGTCGTAGATATTGGTGTCCGGCACCGCGGTTTCCGGCATCACGACCGGCTCGTCCCGGAACCGGAAGCCGTCCACCCCGGTCCGGCTTTCGGCCACCGCAAAGAACGACTTGCGGTCCGTCCCCTCCGCCCGCGCCACGAGGAGGAACCGTCCCTGGAAGAAGATCGCACCCGGATTGAACGCGGCGTTGATGCCGAGCCGCTCCATTCCGTACGGGTTGGTCCGGCGGTCGAGGTCGTACCGCCACTCCACGGGCGCGTGCGCGGCCGTCAGGACGGGGTCGCGCCACCGCTCGTAGATCCCGTTGCCGCCCGCCTCCGGGCGGTTGCGGCGCGCGGTGAGGGCCGCCACTGACCGGCGTGCGGCGAGGATGCGCGGGTGGAGGGCGGGCCTGGCTCGCGCCATGCGCGTGATGTTACCACGGGGGTGCGGTAGGGTAGGACCCGGCCGGCGGCGGGGGGGAGGTCACGCGATGACGGGTTGGGGAGCGGGGGTGGAGACGGTGGGCCTGGTCCTGGCCGGCGGCTGGTGCCTGGAGCGGGCCTGGCTCGGCTTCCACTGGCGGTGGGTGCGTACCCGGATGCCGGTCTCGCACGCGCGCTCGGTCGCCATCGGCCGGGCCGTGGTCGTCGGGACGGTCCGCGCCGACGGTCCGGGCCGGTCCGCGCCGGTGTCCGGCCGCGCCGCGGTGTGCTGGGAAATGCGCGGGGGGCTCTTCAACCGGGTCCTCGACTGGGAGATCGCGCGCCGGGCGGATCCCTTCCGGCTGGAGGATGCGACCGGGCGCCTGCGGGTGGAGCCCGCGGGAGGGCGGCTCGAAGTCCCGGCGTGCACCGCCGTCTGGGACGACGGCGCCGAGGTGAGCGAACGGTCCGTCGGCATCGGCGACACGGTCGCCGTGTACGGCGAGGCCGTGCCCTCCGGCGAAGGCGCGGAAGCCGTGCTCCGCCGCCCCGCCTACGGCGAGATGATCATCTGGCCGGCGGACGGCGCCGCGCCCGGCCCGGAGACGGCCCGGACGCTCGGCCTGTTCGGCCTCGGAAGCTTCCTGCTCGTGATGGCGGCCCTGCGCGCGCCCGAGGGCGTCCTGGCCCACCCCCTCCGCACCCTGGGACCGGCGGTGCGGATCCTGCTCGGGACCTTCCTCGCTGGCGCGGGGCTGGCGCGTCTCCTGCGCAAGGCCCGGATCATCCTCGAGGATGCCGAGGGAGTCAGTGCCATGTCGCTGGCACTCCTGACGGGAGGCCTGTTCGCGGCCCTCCTCTGGTGGCTCGGCGCCCTCGCCGGCTTCTTTGCTTTTCCTTTCGCCGACCGTCTCTAGGACACCCGTCCGGCGAACCCTCCCGCCGCTTGCCGCGGAGGGAGGGTCCGGCACCGGCTAGGCAATCGCGTCGCGACGTTCAGGGGTTTCCCACCTGTTGGTGAGCAGGCAACCGCCCTAGGGTAAGGCCATGGCAGCAGCCCGGTCCGCCCGATGAAGAAGGCCACGGACGGGGTCTCCACGAACGGTCCCGCCACTCCGCCCCTCGCGGCCGCCGTCAACGGGGAGGCGCGGGGCGCCCGGCCGCCGGCCTTCCCGCACCAGCCGCACTCGGCGGCGCCGGTCATTCCGGGATACCAGCTCACCTCCCCGCTCGGGCACGGCACGGTTGCGACGGCGTGGAAAGCCGTCCAGGTCCGGACGGGCCGGCAAGTCGCGGTGCGCGTGTTCATGCAGGCCGCCGGCGTGAACTGGCCCTTCCTGCGGCAGGAAGTGGACCGGCTGGTGCTGCTCGACCGCCATCCCCACGTGCTGTCCCTGCTGGATGCCGACCTGGACCATGTCCCGCCGTACTACGTGACGGAGCTGATGGAGGGAGGCTCGCTCCAGCCGTTCGTGGATCCCGGCCGGCACGTGAAGCCGGTGGTGGTGGCCCAGTGGATGGAGGAGATCGCCCGCGCGCTGGTCTTCGCGCATGGCAAGGGGATCATCCACGGGGATCTCAAGCCCGCGAACGTCATGCTCGACGCGCACGGGCAGGTCCGGGTGGCCGAATTCGGGCAGGTGCGGGTGCTGACGGACGCGCACGGGGTGCTCGGGGCGCTCTGCTACGTCGCACCCGAGCAGGCGCACCGGGCGGTCCCGCACCGCTCCGGGATGCCGAGCGATGTCGGCGCCGCGCTCCAGCCGGACGTCCGGTGGGACCTCTACGCCCTGGGCGCGATCGCGTACGCCCTGCTCACCGGTGAGCCGCCGCACGCGGCGGCGCTCACGCAGGGCCTCCGGAACACGACCGATCTGGGGGCGCGGCTCGACCTCTACCGGCAGGTCGTGGCCGCCCACTCCCTGCGGCCGCTCAAGTCGGTCCAGTACGTGGACGGGGACCTGGTGGCCATCGTGCGCAAGTGCCTGGAGCCGGAGCTGGCGCGGCGCTACGGGACGGCCCTGGAGGTGGTGCACGACCTGGGGCACCGGAAGGCGCACCGGCCGGTCAGCCCGCTGGCCCACAGCCGGGTGCACCGGGCGCGCAAGCTGGCCCGGCGCAACCTGGGGACGACGCTGCTGGCGGCCGCGGCCCTGCTGGTGCTCGCGACCAGCTGGGCGGTGATGGAGGCCACGCACAACGCCGACATGGTCCGGGCCCTGCGGGTCCACGCGGTCAAGATGACCCGGCTGGGGGAATACGACGAGGCGGCGGCCTACTGGGCCGAGCTGAACCGTCGCGCCCCGTCGGCCGGCACCCGGGCCAACGCGCTGGCCGCGCTGGCGCTCCTGCCGGCCCCGCTGGCCCGGCTGGAGCAGGGCGATGATGTTGGCGTCGTGGCCTTCAATCACGCCGGCACGCGGCTGGTGACCGGGAGCAAGGACGGCCAGGCCCGGCTGTGGGACGCGGCGACGGGCCGTCCGGTCGGGTCGCCGCTCCAGCACCAGGACTGGGTGACGGCGGTCGCGTTCAGCCCCGACGGCCTGCGGGTGGCGACCGGCAGCCGGGACCACACCGCCCGGATCTGGGATGCGGCAACGGGCGCACCGGTGGGCGGGGTCCTGCAGCACGGGGACGAGGTCACGTCGGTGTCCTTCAGTCCGGACGGCGCCCATCTGGCGACCGGGAGCGCGGACCGGACGGTGGGGGTCTGGGAGACCGGGACCGGCCGCCCGGTCGGGCCGCTCCGGCGGCACCTGGACCGCGTGGTGGACGTGATGTTCAACCGCGACGGGCTGCGGGTGGCGGCGGCAAGCTGGGACGGGACCGGGCAGGTCTGGTGCGCCCGCCGCACGATGCGCCTGGGCAAGCCGCTCAGGCACCTGGGCCGCCTGAACGGCGTGGCCTTCAGCCCGGACGGGCTGCGCGTCGCGACCGCGAGCTGGGACCACACGGCGCGCATCTGGATGGCGGCCACCGGGAAGCCCGTCGGCGCGGTGATGGCCCACCTGGACCAGGTGACCTGTCTCGCCTGGAGTCCGGACGGCGCCCGCCTCGTGACCGGAAGCGCGGACCGTACCGCGCGCGTGTGGGATGCCGCCACGGGCGCGCCGGTGGGCGAGGTCTGCCGCCATCCCGAACAGGTGCTGGCGGTTGCGTTCAGCCCGGACTCGCGGTGGATCGCCACCGGCGGGCGGGACGGCATGGCCCGGATCTGGGAAGCGGCCACGGGCGAGCCGGCGGGCGCGTGCCG
>CAYNUZ010000077.1:0-9728 GCA_964400385.1 uncultured bacterium
TCTTCACGGGGACGGCGACCGGGACGACCTGCGGCGGGACGAACCTGTCCGCCGCCGGGGGCGTCTCGGCGACGATCCAGGACGCGGCGGTGCTGGACGCCCTCGTCGCGGCCGCGCCCGGGGGATGCGTCGGCCAGAACTTCCTCGTGACGCTGACGGTCACGAACGTCGGGTCGGCCACGGCCAACGGGGTCACCGCCTCGGCCTTCATCGTGAGCGGCGCCGGCGGCGCGGTGTACGTGGCCGGCCCGACGCCCGCCTTCCCCGTGGCGCTGGCCGGCGGCGCGGCGCGGACCTTCACCTGGACGTTCACCGGCACCGTGCTCGGCCCGGTCACGCTGACGACCACGGTCTTCGCGACCGACGCGAACACCCTGTTGCCGCTGGTCCTGGGGCCGGTGGAGTCCAACGCGCATGTCACGCAGAATCCCGGCGGCCTCGCCGCGGAGACGGACGGCCCGGCGGTGGTCTCGACCGGCCAGTGGTTTGACGTGACGCTCACCGTCACGAATACCGGCGAAGCCGACGTCACCGGCCTCGTGCCGTCCATCCGGGTGGGTCCGGGCGCCGCCCTGGTCCTGCTGAAGTCCGGCCCGGTGCCGGCCGGGCCGCTCACGCTGGGGGGCGGGCTGGCCCAGACCTTCACGTGGACGTACTCGGCGTCGGGCGCGGGCGCGGTGTCATTCAGCGCGACCGGCTCCGGCACGACCTGCGGCGCGGCGGCGGTGAAGGCGGGGGCCTTCCTGAATACGACGGTCCAGACCGCGGCGCGCCTGGCGGCCCGGCTGGTCGCGGTCCCGTGGAACGTCTCGCTGGGGCAGGGGATCACCGTCATGCTGACGGTGACGAACAGCGGGCAGGCCACCGCGCAGGGGCTCGATGCCGCGCCCCTGCTGGTCACCGGGACCGGGGCGGTGACGCTCGGGGCCTTCCCGGCGCTCCCGCTTGACCTGGCCGGGGGGGCCTCGGTGACGTTCACGTGGACGTACACCGGCAGCTTCCCCGGCGTGGTGACCTTCACGACCACGGTGACGGCCGCGGACATCAACTCCGGCGCCGCCCTGCGGGCGGGTCCGGCGGTGAGCGGCAGCGTCCTGATCCAGACGCCCGCGACCCTCGACGCCTCCCTGAACGCGCAGGACCCCTCGGTCTGTTTCGGGGACCGGGTCCTCGTGACGCTCACGGTCACGAACGGCGGCCAGGCCACGGCGTCCGGGGTCACGGCGGTGCTGCCGCTGTTCGCCGACGGCGCGGGGACGCTGACGCTCAACGCGGGTCCGTTCCCGGCGATGCCGGTCGCGCTGGCCGGCGGGGCGTCGCGCACCTTCACCTGGACCTTCACCGGGGCCGTGACCGGGCCGGTGACGCTCTCGACGACGGTGTCCGGAACCGACCTGCCCAGCGGGACGGCGCTCACCACCGGCGTGATCGCCACCGCGCCGGTGAACGTCGTGACGGCGGGCGTGCTCGCGGCCTCGACGAGCGCCCCCGCCTTCGCCTCGACCGGCCAGTTCTTCCCGGTGACCCTGACCGTCTCGAACACGGGCGGCGACGACGTGCGGGGCGTCGTTCCGGCGATTGCCGTCGGTCCGGGCGGGGCGCTGGTGACGCTGCAGGGCCCGCCGGTGCCCCCGGGCCCGCTGACGATCGCACCGGGGACCTTCCAGACGTTCACCTGGACCTACTCGGCGTGGGGCGCGGGTGCGGTCACCTTCACCGCGACGGCGGCCGGCACCACCTGCGTCGCGGCGAACGTCAAGGCGGCCGACAGCGCGAACCTCACGATCCAGACGCGGGCGGCGCTGGTGGCGCAGGCGGTCGCGCTGCCGCGCTACCTCTCCACCGGGCAGGACGTGCTGCTGGTGGTCACCGTCACGAACACCGGGCAGGCGGCCGCGCTGGGCGCCGCCGCGGTGCCCTTCCTCATGGCCGGTCCGGGCGGCGTGGTCTACGCGGGCGGCCCGAATCCGGCGCTGCCGTTCGACCTCGCCGGCGGGGCGTCGCAGACCTTCTCGTGGACGTACACGGGGGTGATGTCGGGGCTGGTGCGGTGGACCACGACGATCACCGCCACGGACGCCAACTCGGGCTTCCCGATCCTCTCGGTCCCGGTCCCGTCCAACACGGTCCTCGTGCAGTCGGCGCTGGCACTCTCCGGCTTCCTCGCCGTGCCTGCGGGGCCCGTCTGCACGGGCCGGACCTTCCTGGTGACCCTCTCCGTCACGAACCTGGGCGCCGCGAGCGCGACCATGGTGGTCGCCTCGGCGTTCGCGCAGGACGGGGGAGGCGCGGCGACCGCGGTGGGGCCGAACCCGCCGATGCCGTACGTCCTGGGCGCCGGCGCCGGCAAGACGTTCTCGTGGACGTTCACGGGGACGGTGGCGGGGACGCTGACCCTGACGACGACGGTGTCCGGCATTGACGTCAACTCGGGCCAGTCCGACATGATCGGCCCGCTGTCCGACGGCCCGATCCTGCTCCAGACGCCCGGCGCCCTCGCGGCGTACGCGGCGGCGCCCGCCGCCGTCTCGACCGGGGAGTGGTTCCCGGTCACCCTGACCGTGACGAACACGGGGCAGGCGGACGTGACGGGCGTGGTGCCGTCCATCGTGGTTGCCCCCGGGTTCCCGCTGGTCACGCCGCAGGGCACGGTCTCCCCGCCGGGGCCGATCACGATCGCGGGGGGGGCTTCGCAGACCTTCACGTGGACCTACTCGGCGTCGGGCTCGGGCGCCGTGACGTTCACCGCGACGGCCGCCGGGTCCACCTGCGCCGGCACGGCGGTCAAGGGCTGGGACAGCGTCGCGGTCACGGCCCAGACCCGGGCAACGCTGGTGGCGGACGCCTGGATCGTGCCGTACCGGATCTCGGTGGGGCAAAGCGCACTCCTGACGCTGACCGTGACCAATACGGGGCAGGCGACGGCGCTGGGGGTGGACGCGGCCGGGTTCCTGGCCGGGCTGCCGGGGGTGCTGGCGTACGCGGCGGGCCCGAACCCGGCCCTGCCGGTGACGCTGGCGGGCGGGGCCGCGCGGACGTTCTCGTGGACCTTCACCGGAGCCGTCCCCGGGGCGACCTTCCTCTCGACGACGCTGACGGGGACGGATGCGAACTCCGGGTTCGCGATCCGCGGCGCGGTGGCGGGGTCGAACTCGGTGCTGGTCCAGTCGGCGGCGTCCCTGACGGCCTCACTGAACGTCCCCCCGGGGCCGGTGTGCACCGGTCGCACGTACCTCGTGACCCTGACGGTCACGAACCTCGGCCAGGCCACCGCGACCCAGATGGTCGCGTCGGCCTTCCAGCAGGACGGCGGCGGCGCGGTGTCGCTGGCGGGCCCGAACCCGGCGCTGCCGTACGGGCTGGCGGGCGGGGCGAGCCGGACCTTCACGTGGACGGCGACGGGCGTCGCGTCGGGACCCGTGACCCTGACGACCACGGTGACGGCGACGGATGCGAACTCCCTGCTGGTCGTCTCGAGCGGGCCCGCCGCGGACGGGCCGACGACGGTGCTGGCGGCCGGGACCCTGGTGGCGCTGGCGGCGGCGCCGGCGGTCGTGTCCACGGGGGAGTGGTTCCCGGTCACCCTGACCGTGACGAACACGGGGGAGGCGGACGTGACCGGGGTGGTGCCGTCATTCGTCGTGGCGCCCGGGTTCGCGCTGGTCGCGGCGCAGGGAGCGGTGACGCCGCCGGGCCCGCTGACGATTCCCGGGGGCGCCTCGCAGACCTTCACGTGGACGTACTCGGCGTCGGGATCGGGCGCCGTGACGTTCACCGCGACGGCGGCGGGGTCCACCTGCGCCGGGACCGTGGTCAAGGGCTGGGACAGCGTCGCGGTCACGGTCCAGACCCGCGCGGCGTTGGTGGCGGATGCCTGGATCGTCCCGTACCGGATCTCGGTGGGCCAGGCCGCGCTCCTGACGCTGACCGTGACCAACACCGGGCAGGCAGCGGCGCTGGGTGTGGACGCGGCCGGGTTCCTGGCCGGGCTGCCGGGGGTGCTGGCGTATGCGGCGGGCCCGACCCCGGCCCTGCCGGTGACGCTGGCGGGCGGGGCCGCGCAGACGTTCTCGTGGACCTTCACCGGGACGGTCCCGGGAGCCACCTTCCTCTCGACCACCCTGACCGGGACGGATGCCAACTCCGGGTTCGCGATCCGCGGCGCGGTCGCCGGCTCCAACACGGTGCTGATCCAGTCGGCGGCATCGCTGGCCGCCTCCTTGATCGTGCCGGCCGGGCCGGTGTGCACCGGCCGGTCGTATCTCGTGACCCTCACGGTCACCAACCTGGGCCAGGCCACCGCGACCCAGCTGGTGGCGTCCGGGTTCATGCAGGACGGGGGCGGGACGGTGTCGCTCGCGGGTCCGAACCCGGCCCTGCCGTACGGGCTGGCGGGCGGGGCGAGCCGGACCTTCACGTGGACGGCGACGGGGATTTCGGCCGGCCCGGTGACCCTGACCACGACCGTGACGGCCACCGACGTGAATGCGCTCCTGGCCGTCACGACCGGGCCGGTGGCCGGCGGACCGGCGGCGGTGCAGACCCCCGGGGCGCTCGTGGCGCTGGCGGCGGCGCCGGCGGTCGTGTCCACGGGCCAGTGGTTCCCGGTCACGCTGACCGTGACGAACACCGGGCAGGCGGACGTGACGGGCGTGGTGCCGTCGTTCGTCGTGGCGCCGGGCGCGGCGCTGGTCGCGGCGCAGGGCGCGGTGACCCCGCCGGGGCCGCTGACGATCGCCGGCGGGGCCTCGCAGACCTTCACGTGGACGTACTCGGCGTCCGGCAGCGGGTCGGTGACGTTCACCGGCACGGCCTCCGGCACGACCTGCGCCGGCACCGCGGTCAAGGCGGGTGACAGCGCGACGACGGCGATCCAGGTCCGCGCCGCGCTCGTCGCCGACGCGTGGATCGTGCCGTACCTCGTCTCCGTCGGCCAGGATGCGCTCCTGACCCTCACGGTCACCAACACGGGACAGGCCACGGCGCAGGGCGTGACGGCGGCGGCCTTCCTGGCCGGGCTGCCGGGCGTCCTGGCGTACGCGGCGGGCCCGAACCCGGCGTTGCCGCTCGACCTGGCCGGCGGAGCCGCGCGGACCTTCACGTGGACCTTCACGGGCGCCGTGCCGGGCGCGACCTTCCTGTCCACGACGCTCACCGGCACGGATGCCAACTCCGGGTTCGCGATCCGTGGCGCGGTGGCGGCCTCGAACAGCGTCGTCATCCAGTCCGCGGCCTCGCTGGCCGCCTCCCTGAACGTGCCCGCCGGGCCGGTGTGCACGGGGCGGACCTTCCTCGTCACCCTCACCGTCACCAACACGGCGACGGCGAGCGCCACGCTGGTGACGGCATCCGGGTTCATGCAGGACGGCGGCGGGGCCGCGACGCCCGCGGGGCCGACGCCCGCGATGCCGTACGTCCTCGGCGCCGGGGCGAGCCGGACCTTCACGTGGACGTTCACGGGGACGGTGGCGGGGACGCTGACCCTGACGACCACGGTCGGCGGCCAGGACGTGAACTCGGGGCTCGCGGTCACGACGGGTCCGGTCAGCGGCGGCCCGGCGGTGCTCCAGGCGCCCGGCGCGCTGGCCGCGATGGCGGCGGCGCCGGCGGTGGTGACCACGGGGGAATGGTTCCCGGTGACGCTGACGGTGACCAATACCGGGCAGGCGGACGTGACGGGGATCCTGCCGTCGTTCGTCGTGGCGCCCGGCGCGGCGCTCGTCGCGGCGCAGGGGACGGTCTCCCCGGCGGGACCCCTGACCCTGGCCGGCGGGGCGAGCGCGACCTTCACGTGGACGTACTCGGCGTCCGGCAGCGGGTCGGTGACCTTCACGGGCACCGCGAGCGGCACGACCTGCGCGGGAACCGCGGTCAAGGCGTGGTCCAGCGCCACCACCGCGATCCAGCTGCGGGCCGCGCTGGTCGCCGACGCCTGGATCGTGCCGTACCGGATCTCGGTCGGGCAGGCCGCGCTGGTCACGATGACGGTGACCAACACGGGACAGGCCGCGGCGCTGGGCATCAACGCGGCCGCCTTCCTCGCCGGGCTGCCCGGGGGGTTGTCGCCGGCGGCCGGGCCCACGCCGCTCCTGCCGTTTGACCTGGCGGGCGGGGCGTCGCAGACGTTCACCTGGACGTACACGGGCGCGGTCCCCGGCGCGACGTTCCTCTCGACCACCTTCACCGGGACCGACGCCAATACCGGCTTCCCGACCCGGGGCGCGGTCGCGGGGTCGAACACGGTCCTGGTCCAGAGCGCCGCGAGCCTGGTCGCGTCGCTGGCCGCGCCGGGCGGGCCCGTCTGCACCGGCCGGACCTTCCTGGTGACCCTCACCGTGACGAACCTGGGGCAGGCGAGCGCGACCCAGATGGTGGCGGCGGGATTCATGCAGGACGGCGGCGGAACGGTCTCGCTGGCCGGGCCGAACCCGGCGCTGCCGTACGGGCTGGCGGGCGGGGCGAGCCGGACCTTCACCTGGACGGCGACGGGGCTCTCGTCCGGCCCGGTCGCCCTGACCACGACGGTCACGGCCACCGACGGGAATTCGCTCCTGGCCGTCACGACGGGGCCGGTCAGCGGCGGGCCCACGCTGCTCCAGGCCCCGGGGACGCTGGTGGCGCAGGCGGCCGCGCCGGGGGTCGTCTCCACGGGCCAGTGGTTCCCGGTGACGCTGACGGTCACGAACACCGGCGAGGCCGACGTGACCGGGGTGGTGCCGTCGTTCGTCGTGGCGCCGGGGGCGGCCCTGGTCGCGGCGCAGGGCGCGGTGACCCCGGCGGGGCCGCTGACGATCGCCGGCGGGGCCTCGCAGACCTTCACGTGGACGTATTCCGCCTCGGGCGCGGGGACCGTCACCTTCACGGCGACGGCGGCGGGCTCCACCTGCGCGGGGACGGCGGTCAAGGCATGGGACAGCGCCACCACGGCCATCCAGGTCCGTGCCGCGCTCGTGGCGGATGCGTGGATCGTCCCGTACGCCGTGTCCGTCGGCCAGGCCGCGCGGGTGACGCTGACGGTCACGAACACCGGGCAGGCCGCCGCGCTGGGCGTGAATCCCGCGGGGTTCCTCACCGGGGCGCCGGGGGCAGTCTCGTACGCGGCGGGGCCGACGCCGGCGTTCCCGGTGACGCTGGCGGGCGGCGCGGCCCAGACCTTCACCTGGACCTTCACGGGCGCGGTGCCCGGCGCCACCTTCCTCTCGACCACCCTGACCGGCACGGACGCCAACTCCGGCTTCGCGATCCGCGGCGCGGTGGCGGCGACCAACACGGTCCTGGTCCAGTCGGCCGCCCTGCTCGCGGCCGCCCTGAACGTCCCGGCCGGACCGGTCTGCACCGGCCGGACCTACCTCGTGACCCTGACGGTGACCAACCTCGGGCAGGCGGGTGCGAACGGCCTGACGGCCGCGGCGATCGCCCAGGACGGCGGCGGCGCGGCCACGGGCCTCGGCCCGACGCCCGGGATGCCGGTCACCCTCGCGGGCGGGGCGAGCCGGACGTTCACGTGGACGTTCACCGGGACCGTGCCGGGCCCGCTCACCCTCACCACGACGGTGACCGCGACCGACGCGAACTCGCTGCTGGTGGTCTCCAGCGGCCCGGCGAGCGGCGGTCCGACCGTGATCCAGGCGCCCGGCGTCCTCGTGGCGCTCGCGGCCGGGCCGGCGGTGGTCTCCACGGGGGAGTGGTTTCCGGTCACGCTGACCGTGACGAACACCGGGCAGGCGGACGTGACCGGCGTGGTGCCCTCCCTGGTCGTGGCGCCGGGGGCGGCTCTGGTCGCGGCGCAGGGGGCGGTGACGCCGGCGGGGCCGCTGACGCTCGCGGGCGGGGCCTCGCAGACGTTCACGTGGACGTACTCGGCATCGGGATCGGGCGCCGTGACGTTCTCCGCGACGGCAGCGGGGTCCACCTGCGCCGGGACCGTGGTCAAGGGCTGGGACAGCGTCGCGGTCACGGTCCAGACCCGCGCGGCGTTGGTGGCGGATGCCTGGATCGTCCCGTACCGGATCTCGGTGGGCCAGGCCGCGCTCCTGACGCTGACCGTGACCAACACCGGGCAGGCAGCGGCGCTGGGTGTGGACGCGGCCGGGTTCCTGGCCGGGCTGCCGGGGGTGCTGGCGTATGCGGCGGGCCCGACCCCGGCCCTGCCGGTGACGCTGGCGGGCGGGGCCGCGCAGACGTTCTCGTGGACCTTCACCGGGACGGTCCCGGGAGCCACCTTCCTCTCGACCACCCTGACCGGGACGGATGCCAACTCCGGGTTCGCGATCCGCGGCGCGGTCGCCGGCTCCAACACGGTGCTGATCCAGTCGGCGGCATCGCTGGCCGCCTCCTTGATCGTGCCGGCCGGGCCGGTGTGCACCGGCCGGTCGTATCTCGTGACCCTCACGGTCACCAACCTGGGCCAGGCCACCGCGACCCAGCTGGTGGCGTCCGGGTTCATGCAGGACGGGGGCGGGACGGTGTCGCTCGCGGGCCCGAATCCGGCGCTGCCGTACGGCCTGGCGGGCGGGGCGAGCCGGACCTTCACGTGGACGGCGACCGGCGTGTCGTCCGGTGCGGTCATGCTGACCACGACGGTGACGGCCACGGATGCGAACTCCCTGCTGACGGTGGCAAGCGGGCCGGCCTCCGCCGGCCCGACCGCGCTCCAGGCGCCGGGCGTGCTCGCCGGGCTGGCCGCCGCCCCGGCCACGGTCTCGGTCGGGGAGTGGTTCCCGGTCACCCTCACCGTCACGAATACGGGTGAGGCCGACGTGGTCGGGGTCGTGCCCACGGCCGTCCTGACGAAGGGCGCCGCGTTGGTGGCGCTCCAGGGCGCGGTAACGCCGTCCGGGCCGCTGACCATCGCGGGCGGCGCCTCCCAGACCTTCACCTGGACGTACTCGGCGTCGGGCGCGGGCGCGGTCGGGTTCACCGGGACGGCGACCGGGACCACGTGCGCCGGCACCGCCGTCAAGGGATGGGGTGCGGCGGCGTTCACGAGCCAGACCCCGGCGGCGCTCGCCGCCAGCGTCTTGACGGCGTTGCCGTCGCCGGTCTGCCAGGGCCTCCCGGTCACGGTGGTCCAGACCGTCACGAACACCGGGCAGGCCGCCGCCGTGAACGTCACGGGCTCGCCGCTGCTCGCGGTCGCCGGGACCGGAGCCGCATCGCTGGTCTCATCCCCGGCGGTCGTGGCGTCGCTGGCCGGCGGGGCGTCCGTCAACCTGACCTGGGTGTACACGGCGGACGCGGCGGGCACCCTCCAGTTCAGCGCGACCGTGACCGCGGCGGACGCGAACACCGGCGCGGCGAAGTCGTCCGGTCCGCGCGGGTCCAATACGGTGACGGTCAACGCCGGCGCGGTCCTCGCGGCCGCCGCCGGGGCGCCGCAGGCGGTGGCGCTGAACCAGCCGTTCACGGTGGTCCTGACGGTCACCAACACCGGCTCCGCCCCGGCCACCGATGTTTCGCCGGCGCTCGCCGTCGGGCCGGGCGCGGGGCTCGTCACGCCGGTGGCCTTCCCCGTCCCGCCCGGCCCGGTCGCGTCGCTCGCGCCGGGCGCGTCCGTGCGGTTCACCTGGACCTTCACGTCCACCGGCGGCGGGCTGGCCGTCTTCAGCGCCTCCGCAACGGCCACGACGTGCAGCGGCGCGGTGGTCCTGGGGTCCGCCCAGGTCTCGACCACCACCTCCAAGACCTCCACCACCCTTCACCAACCTCCACAACCTGCTTCAGTCTTC